>JACQHS010000051.1 GCA_016198915.1 Candidatus Omnitrophota bacterium | reverse complement strand
CGGTCTTCACGCACCTCCTCCTGGCCGATGAGATCAACCGCGCGACCCCCAAGACCCAATCCGCCCTGCTGGAGGCGATGGAAGAGCACCAGGTGACCGTCGCGGGCACGACGTTTCGGCTGGAGGAGCCGTTCTTCGTCATCGCCACGCAGAACCCCATTGAGATGGAAGGCACCTTCAACCTCCCGGAGGCGCAGCTGGACCGGTTTCTCTTCCGGGTATTCGTAGGCTACCCTTCCTCCACCGACCTGTCGAGAATTCTCCAGCAGACAACGGTTGCGGACACGGCCGGTGTCGCGACGGTCGTGCCGTCCGAGAAAGCGCAGGCTTGGGTCGCCGGAGCGCGCCGCTTGGTGAGAGAAGTGTTAGTCGCCAAACCAATCGAGGAGTACGTCGTGCGCCTCGTGACCGCCACACGACCCGGCGAGGACGGCGCGGAGAATCCCGCCACGCGGTGGCTGCGCTACGGGGCCTCTCCGCGGGGCGCTCAAGCGATCCTCCTGGGCGCGAAAGTGTTCGCCCTCGTCAGCGGCCGGGTCAATGTCAGTTACGAGGATGTGGACCGCGTGCTCCTGCCGGCCCTCAATCACCGCATCGTCCTCTCGTTTGAAGCGGAAGCGGACAAGCGGACCGCGACGGAGATCCTGACGGAAGTCACAGATCCGGTCCGCCGAGCCCGCTAACACCCTCCTCGCCGCGATGCCCGCTGTAGCGTGGCTGACCCCCGAACTCCTCAGCCGGCTGGAAGCGCTCCAGCTCTCCGTCCGATGGGTCCGCGCCGGCAACCGGCTGGGCGGGCGGTTTCCCATCAACCGCCGCGGCTCATCCGTCGAGTTCGCCGACTACGCGCCCTACGCTGCCGGCGACGATATCCGGGCGATCGATTGGAACCTCTACGCGCGCCTGGACCGGCTGTTCGTCAAGACGTACAAGGAAGAGATCGAGCTCACCGTC
Source organism: Candidatus Omnitrophota bacterium (assembly GCA_016198915.1). Taxonomy (GTDB): domain Bacteria; phylum Omnitrophota; class Gorgyraeia; order Aquiviventales; family Aquiviventaceae; genus JACQHS01. The sequence continues at coordinate 5,163 of JACQHS010000051.1, read as the reverse complement.
GAGCTCCTCATCGATGCGACCAGCTCGATGGGGCTGCCCGCGCCGGAGAAGTTCCTCCGGGCGAACCAGCTGGCGGTATGCCTCGGCTACATTGGCCTGTGCGGCCGCCACCATGTGCGGTTGAGCTGGCTCAAGCCCGGCCGTCTGGCCGCGAGCTCCTGGTTTCATTCCCGCAGCGATCTGGTCCCGATGGCCGAGCAGGCGGAAGGGGCGGTTCTGGGCGGGTCGATCAGCTATACCGACTGGATGCGCCGCGCGGCCGCGGCCCTGCGGATCCGCGGAGGCCAAGCCATCCTCATCACCGATGGGATGGTGCGTCCGGCCGATTTTTTTCAAGCCCTGCACGTGCTCATGGTGCGCAACCTCGAACTGAAGGTCATTCAACTCCTCACGCCGCAGGAGCTGCATCCGGCCAAGCTCATGCGCGGCGGCCTGCTGGTCGACGTGGAAACCGGCGACACGCATCAGCTGGCCTACAGCGCCGCGGAGCTGGATCGCGCGATGAGTGAGCACAATGAGCAGCTCGTGCGGTTCTGCAAGCGGCACGGGATTCCCTTCGCGCGTCATGTGCTGGACGAGCCGTTGGAATCGTTCGTGATGAAGACGCTGCCCGTCCGCGGATTCCTAGAATAACTAAGCACCAAATTCCAAATAAGCACCAATCATCAAGCACCAAATTCCAATCGTAACGTTTGGTGCTTGGATTTTGGAATTTATTTGGTGCTTGGATATTGGTGCTTGGTGCTTATCACCCCATGTCTTTTCTGAGTCCTTGGGCGTTGTTGTGGCTGGGTAGCATCCCAGTGCTGCTCTGGATCTGGCGGTTCGCCGCGACGCACCGCCAGATTTCCATTCCCAGCCTCGTGCCGTTTGAGCGCCTGCTGCGGCGTCCTCCGCGGCGGCGCACCCGCCTTGTGGTCAACACCCTCTTCTGGCTGCAGCTGGCCGCGCTGATCCTCCTCGTCCTCGCGTTGGTCCAGCCGGCGATCGTTCAGCCACGGCCCAAGACGATTCTCGCCGTGCTGGATACCTCAGCGAGCATGGCTGGTCGTCTGCGCGGCCCGTCCCGGTTTGAGCTGGCGAAGCAGCAGCTTGCCCGCCGGATCGCGCGCAAGGCGCCGCGGGATCAGTACTTCATCGTTTCGACCGCCCCCGTCACGGCGGTGACGCCGGAGCCGTCGGGGGAATCCGCGCGGCTTGGGCAGGCGGTGGACGCGGTCCGGGTCGGCGAGATGACGGGGAACGTGGCGACGGCGGTGCAGATCGGCCAGGCGCTCTTGGGCGGACGGGCGGACCGCATCCTCGTTGTGACCGACGAAGCGCGTCCCGCCGATGTGCCGGCGGGGGTTGAGGTTCTGACCGTGGGAGAGCCGCTGGCGAATACGGCCATCGTCGGCCTGGAATCCGAGCGGCCGCTGTGCGGGATTGCGGCCCCGCATCTGATGGTGACGGTGGAGAATTTTTCCGCCGCTGCCTGCCGCATTCAGCTCTCGGTCCGTCAGGACGGCCGTCCGCTGGCCGAGCCGGTGTCGAAAGAGCTCGCCCCGCGCGAGCGCTCCAGTGTGCCCCTCGCCATCCCGGAGACGTTCGAGGGATGGCTGGAGGTTATCCTGGAGGCGCCGGAGGATGCGCTCGCCGTGGATAACCGCGCGCACATCTTGATCCGGTCCTCCGCGGTCCTGCCGGTGGCGGTTGTGTCGGAGCATGCGCCGTTTCGCCGGGTCATCGGCGAATGGTTGAGCGCGTGCGAGGCTCTGACGTGGACTGACGGCCCACTGGCGGATGCGCAAGCACCGCATTTGGTCGTGACCGACGGGCAGTCCGCCCCGGATGGCGGGGCCGTCGGCATCCTGCGCCTGCTGCCTTCCCTGGCGTCCCAGGGGGCGGCGTTCGCCCATTGGGTGGTGGCCGGCGATCATGCAATCGGCGCCTATTTGCCGTCGGTGGAGCCGGTTGTCGCCTCGCTGCCCGCAGCGCTGAAGACGGCGCCGGCCGGCGAGCCGGTCCTGTGGGGGCTGGTGAAGGGCCGCCGGGTCCCGATCGTGCTCGCGGGGGAAGAGGTGGGTCGCCGGATCGTCTCGTTTTCCATCGATCCGGTGGCCAGCCCCAGCTCCATTCCCGTGCTCGTGACCTTCTTCAACAGCCTGCGATGGCTGATGGGGCAGACGGACATGGTGCGCACCGGCGAGCCGATCATCCTCGCCTCGCTGGAGCCCGGGCCCGTCACGGTGCATCGCCCGAATGGGACGATCGAGCGCTTCTCGCACCCCGGCGGTACGTTTCGATATGACGCGGCGACGGCCGCCGGCCGCTACCGATTTCTTCATGGCCGCCGCGAGGAGATTCGCGCGGTGAATTTCCTGGATCCGCTGGAGTCGAATCTGCTCGAACGCTCCTCCACCTGGCGGCCGGTGTCTTCCGCGCCGGCCGACTCCCGCGACGAGCCGCGCAGCCAGCATCCCCTCACCAATTTCTTGATTGCGCTGATCCTGGGTTTGCTCATGGCGGAGTGGTGGCTCTATACCACGAAAAAACGATGAGATTTTGGATTTTTGATTTTGGATTTTGGATTGCCCTGAGTGTACTGGTGGTCTGGTTGGCACGCCGCATGCCGCTTGGCGGGACTCGGCGCCGGGTCGTCATCGGCTGCCGGCTGGCCGCGCTCACCTTGTTGTGCCTGTCGCTGTGGGGATTGGCGAGACGCACCGTGCACGAGCAGCCGAGCCACGTGCTCTATCTCGTGGATCGATCCGTGAGCATGGACGAAGAGCAGATCGAATGGATCGGCCGGCGTATCGTGTCGCTCGACGCCCTGCGCCCCCAGGCGGTTGCGCGCGCGGTCGCGGCGTTCGGCGCCGACGCGAGGCTCCTGATTCCGTTCGGACGCGACGCCCTCGACAGCCCCACATTGATCGGCCATCACCTGAATGATGCGTCCGTCGCCGAGGAGAGGACAAACCTTGAAGCGGCACTCCTAGAAGCCCTGCGCCTGATGCCTGCCGAGCAGGGGGGGCGCGTCATCCTGTTCAGCGACGGGCGCCAGACCGCCGGCAGCGTGGACGGCGTGCTGGCCCACCTGCGCCGCCTTGGGGTCTCGGTGTTTCCGGAACGGGTGCCGGTCTTCGGGACGTATCCGACGGTGTGGGAAGCGCTGTCCGTGCCGCCGGCGGTTGCGCGCGGCGCTCCCGTCGGGATGCAGCTGGTGGTCAACAGTCTTTCTCCCTCGCCGCAGCCGGGCCTGGTGACCGTGACGCTCGCCGGGATTCCCATCAAGCGCCAACAGATGCTCGTGCGTCCGGGATGGCAGGTCCTCAAGGTATCGGTGCCCGCGGTCCAGCAGGGCACGATGGCGCTTGACGTCGCATTGGAGATTCCCTCGGCAGGGCTGCGGCAGCGTCAGACCGCCTACGTGGAAGTGGAGGGTCCGCCCCACCTCTTAGTGGTGGCCCAGCGGCCCGAGGTGCTGCCGCTGGTGGCGAGTGCGCTCAAGCGGCGCGAGATCGACGTGTCCCTGGCGCGCCCCGGCGATCTGCCGACTGAGGCGCTGCCGCTGCTCGATTACGATGCCGTGCTCCTTGTCGGCGTGCCGAAGTCCTCGCTGTCCGCGCAACAGGTATCCGCCGTGCAGACGTATCTGGCCTCCTACGGCGGCGGGCTGGTCATGGTGGGGCTCGGCGGCGATTGGGTGCATGAGCTCGCAACACCGGCCCCCCTCGATGCGCTCTTGCCGGTGACGTTTGAGGCGAAAGGACTGCAGGAGGCCAAACGCCGCGTCTGCATGATCATGCTCATCGACCGCTCAGCGTCGATGATGGGCCCGCGCATTGCGGCGACGAAGCGCGCGGCCGTGGCACTCATCAAGCAGCTCGCCCCGGAAGATTTTATCGGAGTCTTCGCCTTTGACACCAAACCGTATGTCGTGGTGGAGGTGCAGCCGGCCGGGCAGGTGGGAACCCATCTCGTGGATACGCTGGTGAAGCTGCGCTCCAGCGGCGGCACGGACGTGTACCCTGCGCTGACCATCGCGGAGGACCGATTGGACCAAATCGATGCGGCGGTCAAGCACATCCTCCTGCTGTCCGACGGCAACACCCCCTTTCGCCATGACGAGTACCGGCGGCTTACCGAGACGTTCCGCTTGAAAGGGATTTCGGTCAGCACCATCGGCGTCGGGGCGGCGTTCATCAACAGCGAGTACCTTGAGTGGCTGGCGATGGCGACCGGCGGATCGTTCTATACGCTGCGCTCGCTGGATGAGCTGCCGCAGCTTGTGGCGCGCGATACCCAGGACACGTTGGGCAAGCTGCCGTTCGCCGAGGGGTACTTTCGCCCGCGCCGCAGCAACACCACCGACTGGTTCGCCGAGATCGCCGAGTGGCCGCCGCTGAGGGGCTTCTTCACGGCGACGGCGAAGCCCGAGGCGCTCGTGGATCTGACGGTGGAGGCCGATGACAGCGAGAATCCGCTGCTGGCCCGCTGGTCCGTCGGACAGGGCCGGGTCGCGGTCTTCACCTCTGACGCGGACACGCGCTGGTCGCCGGACTGGATTCGCTGGCCCGGATTCGACGGCTGGTGGGCCCAGGTGGTGCGCTGGGCGATGCGTCCCCGGCTGTCGGAGGAGCTGTTCGTGTGGGTGGATGAGAGCCGCGGCACCCCACAGCTGATCTTGGAGGGCGAACTGCGCGATCCCGCCGCCGAGCTCATCTCGTCGTCCGGGACGCAGTGGATTCCGCTGTCGTTGATCCCCACCGGCTCACGGCGGTGGCAGGCGTCCTTGGAGCAGGTGCCGAGCGGCTGGTATCAGCTGGCGCTGGCGGATGCCGAAGCGCCGCCGCTGTTCGCCGGGCGATGGATTCAGGTCGGGACACCGCCGGCGTCAGCCGAGCTGACAGGACAGCCGCCGGACGAGCCCATGCTGCGGCAGATCGCGCAGATGACCGCCGGCCGATACGGTGTCCCGGACCTTGCGTTTCTCCCGCCGACGACGACCGCCACGACGCACCAGCCGCTCTTTTCGCTGTGGCTGCCACTCGTGATTCTGCTGCTCCTCGTGGACATCGCCCTCCGCGGGAACAGTATGCTATGAAGAGGAAGTGGTCAATGGTCAGTGGTCAGTGGTTAGTGGCGTGGTTGATCATCCTCACACTATCCACTATCCACTAT
>JACQHS010000047.1 GCA_016198915.1 Candidatus Omnitrophota bacterium | reverse complement strand
CTCTCAACGTCGTACATCGTCAGCTCACATTCACCTGAATGGCGTCGCCGTCAACTTTTACCGGATACGATTTAATTGGCACGGCGGCTGGCAAACACAGGACCTTGCCGGTTTTCACATCAAACCGCGCCCCATGACGGGGACATTCAATCGCGTCGCCCTCGAGCCACCCGTCGGCCAGCGGCCCGTCATCGTGCGTGCAGGTATCGTCGATAGCGTAGAACCCGTCCGTCGTGTGGCAGACGAGCAGCGGCTTGCCATCTACGACCACCTGCTTGAACTGCCCGACGGGAATATCACTGGCTTTCATGTAGACTGCCCTCAATCTCTTGCCGGAGCCGCTCCTGCAACGGTGCAAACGGCACCTGCTGGATGACGGGCTCGATGAATCCCATGACGACGAGCCGCTCGGCCATCGGCCTCGGAAGGCCGCGCGACATGAGGTAAAACGTCATCTCCTCATCAATCGGGCCGATCGAGGCGCCATGCTTGCACTGGACATCGTCGGCGAGGATTTCGAGCATGGGGATCGTCTCGGCCTGCGCGGTGTTGCTCAACAGCAAGTTGTGGTTCGACTGATACGCGTTGGTCTGCTTGGCCTGCTTGGCAATCCGGATCAAGCCGGTGTAGACCATGCGGCTGTCGTCTTGGAGTGCTGCCCGAAACTGCAGGTCGGATGTGGTGTGGGGCGCTTGGTGATCCTGCAGCGTGTGCTGGTCGATGTGCTGTTTGTGATGGCCGAAGACAAAGCCGTACAGCTGGCTGGAGGCGTTGGGCCCGATGAACTTCGTCACGATGTGCGCCTTGGAGAGTACCGCCCCGAGGTTGATATTCGCCATCGTCAGTGACGCCCCCTCAGCGAGTGTTGCGCGCTGCAGGAGAAATTCGCGGGCGTTCAGACCCCACCGCTGCAGCCGGACATAGTGGACCTTGGCGTTCGGTTCGATCACGAGCTCAATGCGGCCGTTAATCAGATGCGAGGCGGCGGCTGTTGACTCCATGCTGACGTACTCATCGATCAGCGTGATGGAGCTGCCGGCCCCAACCGTGATGACGGTCAGCGGAAACACCGCCTGCTGGGCCGAGGCCGAGATGAGGTGCACCAGGCGGACCGGCTGCGCGATGGACATCTCCTTCGGCACCTGGATCAGCACGTCGTCGTGGTGGAAGGCGTTGTTGAGGGTCGAGAGCTTCTGCTCAGCCGGCGTCATCCCGTCCGCTTCCAGCACCTGCCGGAGCGGGTCCGGCCGACGCTGCAGCGCCTGCGAGAAATCCTCGATGGTCAACCCAGACATGCGAGGCTCATGCAACCACGAACCGTTGACGCGCACCGCCAGCGCCTCGCCGCCCAGCGGTTTGGTGAGTTCAGCGAGTCGTTCGTCGGTGAGCGAGACGGATTGCTGGAGGGCAGGCTCGGCCGGCACAAAGCCTTTCGAGGGATCGAGCAGCGACACGTCGGTCCGGCGCCAGATGTCGTCGCTCGCGTGCGGCCATGGCAACTCGCCGTGCTTGACCAGTGCCGCCCGACGCAATTCCGTCAGCCAGGTCGGCTCCTTGAATTGTTTGGCGAGCCGGTCGATGGTGGCGGTATCGAATGTATTGGACATCATTGTTCACCTGTTAGCCGGTTGGCCGGTTAGCCCGTTGTCAATCCGCGGGACCGAACCGGCCAACTCGCAAACCGGCAAACTGGCTAACCGAATTACCCGACGGCGCCTTCCATCTCTAACTGGACGAGCCGATTGAGCTCGACCGAATACTCCAGCGGCAGCTCCTTGACGAACGGCTCGATGAAGCCGTTGACGATCATCATCATGGCTTCGGCCTCCTTGAGGCCGCGGCTCATGGCATAGAAGAGCTGTTCATCGCCGATCTTGGAGACGGTCGCCTCGTGGCCAATCTGTACCCGCTTCTCGTCAATCTCCATCGTCGGGTACGTGTCGGAGCGCGACTCCGGGTTGAGGAGCAGCGCATCGCAGCGCACGGTGGATTTCGAGTTGGTGGCACCCGGATAGACCTTCACGAGCCCGCGGTAGCTGGTGCGGCCGGCCCCCTTCGAGATGGACTTCGACGTGATCACCGAGTGGGTGTCGGGAGCTGCGTGGATCATCTTCGCCCCGGCATCCTGATGCTGGCCGTCGCCGGCGAAGGCGACCGACAGGACCTCGCCGCGCGCGCCTCGACCCATGAGGTACACCCCGGGGTATTTCATCGTCAGCTTGGAGCCGAGGTTGCCGTCGAGCCACTCCACCGTGGCGCCCTCGTGCGCAACGGCGCGCTTCGTCACGAGATTGTAGACGTTCTTCGACCAGTTCTGAATCGTCACGTAGCGGATCTTCCCATGCGGCAGCGCGATGAGCTCGACGACCGCAGAATGTAGTGAATCTGACGAGTAACTTGGTGCGGTACAGCCTTCAATATACGTCACCTCCGCCCCCTCATCCGCGATGATGAGCGTGCGCTCAAACTGGCCCATATTCTTGGCGTTGATACGGAAATAGGCCTGCAGCGGCATCGCCACCTTGACGCCTTTAGGTACATAGATGAAGCTGCCGCCCGACCACACCGCCGTATTGAGCGCGGCGAACTTGTTGTCGGCCGGGGGGATGATGGTGCCGAAGTAGCGCTTGACCGTCTCCGGCTGCTCCTTGAGAGCGGTATCCATATCGAGGAATATCACGCCTTGGTTGGTAAGATCCTCCCGCATGGAGTGGTACACGGACTCTGACTCATATTGGGCCGATACCCCCGCAAGAAACTTGCGCTCCGCCTCCGGGATGCCGAGCCGGTCGAAGGTTTCCTTGATCTCCGGGGGCACGTCCTCCCAGGACTCGCTCTTTTTCTCCGTCGACTTGAGGTAGTAGTAGATGTTGTCGAACTTGATGCTATTGAGCAGTTCGGTGTTCGCCCACGTCGGCATCGGTTTGTTGACAAAGTGCCGGTAGCCGCGCAGCCGGAAGTCGAGCATCCAGGCAGGCTCGCCTTTCATGCCGGAAATCTGCTTCACCTTCGTCTCATCAAGACCCGGCTCCGCTTTGAACACGGCATGCTCCGGCATGTGGAAGCCGTAGAGCTTCTCGTAGTCTTCGTTAATGTTGACTTGTGGCTTCGTGGTCATCGCCCTGCTCCTATGCTGACACCGGTTCTGCGGGTACCCGGAACCCTTCGTAGCCTTTGGCTTCCAGCTCGTGCGCCAGCTCAGGTCCCCCTGAGCGCACGACCCGGCCGTCCACCAGCACGTGGACGACATCCGGGCTGATGTAGTTCAAGATGCGCTGGTAGTGCGTGATCAGCAAGATGCCCCGCTGCGGGCTGCGTTGGGAGTTGATACCCGCCGCCACGGTCTTCAGGGCATCGATATCGAGCCCTGAGTCCGTTTCGTCCAGCACGGCCAACTGCGGCTGCAGCACTGCCATCTGGAGGATCTCCAGGCGTTTCTTTTCGCCGCCGGAAAACCCGTCGTTCACATAGCGGTTCATGAACGAGTCCGAGATGCCGAGCGCCTTGAGCTGCGTCTTCACGGTCTGGCGAAACTCCTTGACCGGCACGTCCTGCCCGCGGACTCCGCGCAGGGCTGCCCGAAGGAAGTTGGCGATCGTCACGCCGGGGATCGCCGTCGGATACTGAAAGGCGAGGAAGATTCCCGCCGAAGCCCGCTCGTTGGGAGGGAGCTCCTTAATCTCTTTTCCTTGATAGCGAATAGCGCCGGACGTCACCTGGTACTTCGGGTGGCCCATGAGGCAGAACGAGAGCGTGCTTTTGCCGGAGCCGTTGGGTCCCATCAGGGCATGGACCTCGCCGGCGTTGACCGTCAGGGTCAAACCCTTGAGGATCTCTTTGCCCTCAACCGACACGTGCAAGTTGTCCACAACAAGCAATGGGGTTGGCATCTCTGACTCTTTGGTCACCTTTATGCGGTCCCGCTCATCCGCCGAGCGAGGCGCTCGGCCACATTGTACTCGTTATCCAGCAAGCTTGCCAGCGTCGTCTGGTCCAGAAAACTTTGGATGTACGTGGTTAGCCCGGACCACACCGAGCGGATGCCGCAGTCGCTGAAATGCACGCACGCATCCCTCTGGCCGGTGTAGCTGGTGCAAATATGATTCGTGGATTCCATCTTCCCCATCGCCCGAACCACTTCTCCAAGCGTAATTGAAGCCGCGGGACGGTTCAAGACGTAGCCGCCCCTGATGCCCCGGACGCTGTGCACCAGGCCTGCCTTGGCCAGCAGGCGCAGGAGCTTCTCCACGTTGGCGCTGGAGAGTCCCTCTTTAGCGGCGATCTCCTTGACGCTCACCAACTGCCCCTGCGGCGTGCGTGCCAACTGGAGCAAGCACCGTAAGCCATACTCTTCCTGAGCGGTGATTTTCATCCTACCTTCAAAGGTACAATAATATGACTTTTTTGTCAACTATTATCCCAAAAAAAATAGGGACGTCTCTATTGCACCGTCACGGTGCCGCCGCGGGTGGCGCTACCGCCGTTGGAGCCTGCGGCGGCGGTGGCGGTGAGCGTGTAGGGGTAGGTCCCAGTCGGGACGAGGAGTCCTGCGCTGGTGCGCCCATCCCAGAGCTGCGAGAGCGTCGTTGTTGCAGCGCCGCTGTAGGCGAAGCTGCGCTGGAGGGTCGTGGCCGGCTGCGGCCCGCGGATTTCGAGCGTCCAGCTCGTGACCGGCTGGTTGAACGTGGCGGCAATCGTCGTCGTCTGGCCCAGGCTGGGGCTGAAGGGATCCGGGCTGTCGGTGAGGCTCGCAATCGCTAGGCCGAGGTTGGTCACCGTGATCGGCAGGTTCTGCGTGTCGCTTTGGCTCCCATCGCTGGCGGTGAAGCTGACGGTATAGCTGCCCGCCTGGGCATAGCCCGGCCGCCAGAGGAACTCGCGGGTAGTTGGGTTGAAGCTCGCTCCTGCTGGCAGGGCCGTCGCGCTGTAGGTGAGCGGATCCCCCTGTGGATCGGTCGCCGTGACGTAGAAGCGCAGGAGCTGGCCTTCGGGGAGGCTCGTGGGAGCCCAGCGGAGCCCGAAGGCGCCAGCCGCCAGGAGGATATCAAAGATGTTCACAATCCCATCCCCTGTCAGGTCGTAGCGGGGCTCGTGGCTGCCAAAGGCCCCCGCGACCGCCAGGACATCCAGAATCGTCACGACGCCGTTGTCATCGACATCCGGATCGAGGAGGCGGAGGCTGGGCGGCGGGTTGTCAAGGACCGTGATCGTGATCATCGTCGAGTCGCGAAGGCCGCGTGGATCAGTTGCCATGACGGTCACCGGGTAGGGGCCGGCTTGCGTCGCGTCCGGCGTCCAGCTCAAAATGCCGCCCGTGACATCAAAGGACGCTCCGGAAGGTAGGGGACTTGCTGAATAGGTGAGGACATCCCCCTCTGGATCCGACGCCCCGACGGTGACTTGAAGGAGTGTCCCCTCACGCACGGTCTGGTCGCCGAGCGGATCGAGTGTCGGTGCTCCGTTGACGTTCTCGACGGTAAGAGTGGCTGTCTTTACGACCTCCGTGTTTCCGGCGCTCACGAGAAAGGTCACCTGGTAGGTCCCGGACTGCTCGAAGGTAGGCGTCCAATGAAACGTCCCGCTGACATTCCCCGCCCCTGTCGCAACCGGGAAGTCCGCCCCCCATGGGAGACCGGTGGCGCTGAGGGTGAGCGGATCACCACCAGGATCCGACGCCGAGACCGCGAAGGTGAGCCACTGACCCTCGGGAATCGTCCAATCGCTGATAGGGTCGAGTACTGGAAGCTGGCGAAGATCGTAGAGGTAGATGTCCCAGTTGCCGTTACGAGTATCCTGCCAGACAAGCCGGTGGCTGGAGATGGCGGGGTTGATCTGATCAGCTGAATGGCTCGTGATCCGCCGCTCGGTCTGGGTCGTGAGATCATAGAGGTAGACATCCCAGTTGCCATTCCGGAGATCTTGCCAGACGAGTCGATCCCCATCGATGGCCGGGTTGACCTGATTGGCTGCGTGGCTTGTGATCCGCCGCTCGGTCTGGGTCGTGAGATCATAGAGGTAGACATCCCAGTTGCCATTCCGGAGATCTTGCCAGACGAGTCGATCCCCATCGATGGCCGGGTTGACCGGATTGGCTGCG
>JACQHS010000046.1 GCA_016198915.1 Candidatus Omnitrophota bacterium | reverse complement strand
CCGTCGATTCTTCGTGCCCCCGTATTTCGAGATGATGCGTGTGGTGATGACAAGACAACAGGCCTCTTGAGATGAGTGAGTGGTGGCTGATCCCGGTGTTTTTCGTGATCGCCCTGCTGTACGCCTCTGTGGGGCATGGCGGGGCATCCGGCTACTTGGCGGCACTCTCGTTCGTGGCGGTGAGACCTGACGAGATGGCGACGACCGCGCTCACCCTCAACCTGATGGTCGCGACCGTGGCGTTCATCAGTTTCAAGCGCGCCGGCCACTTCGATGGCCGCTTCGCCTGGCCGTTCATTGCGGCGTCCGTGCCGGCGGCGTTTCTTGGCGGGGTGGTTCCGGTACCGCTGCACCTCTACACGATGCTGCTCGCCGTGGCGTTAGGGGTCGCGGCCATCCGCCTGGCCGTGACGCTGCACGGCCGGAATGAGGACGCAGGCGTGAAGCCGAACCTGGCGCTCGCCTTGCCTGTCGGTGGGGGGATTGGCTGGCTTTCGGGAGCGGTCGGCGTGGGGGGCGGGATTTTCTTGAGCCCGGTGTTGCTCCTCTGCCGCTGGGCCGGCCCCAAGCAGACCGCGGCCGCATCAGCCGCGTTCATCCTGGTCAACTCAGCCGCCGGCCTTGGCGGGCGGGCGGTTCGAGTGGGCCTTGAGTACGCCACGCTGTGGCCGCTGCTTGCGGCGGCGCTCATCGGCGGGTTAGTCGGCGCCCGCCTGGGCGCGAACCATTTCTCCGGGACGGTCTTGAAACGCCTCTTGGCGGTTGTCCTCGTCGTCGCAGCGGTCAAGCTGCTGATGACCGCGGCAGGAGCCATCCGAACATGACGACCACGGCTGTCCAGCGATTGACCAGCGTTGAAGACGCCAAGCGGATCATCCTGGAGCACGCGACCCCGCTGGGCGCAGAACATGTGCCGCTTCGCGACGCGGTCGGGCGCGTGCTGGCACAGGATCTCGTTGCCACCGCGTCGCTGCCGCCATTCGACAACTCCGCCATGGACGGCTACGCCGTGCGCTCGGGCGATACGCTGACCGCGGCGTCAGAGCAGCCCGTGATCTTGCAGGTGGTCGGCGAGGTGGCGGCTGGCCACGTGGGCGATCGCGTCCTGGGATCCGGTGAAGCGGTCAAGATCATGACGGGCGCTCCGGTGCCGCCCGGGGCCGACAGCGTCGTCATGCTGGAGGAAGCTCGGCTGCGAAGCGATGGCCATCAGGGCCGAGCGGAGTGGCCGATCCCCTGCGGGCCCGGCATTCCGTCGCCGCCTCGATGGCGGCGACTCCACCGGACGCGGGGGGCGTCCGGCCGCGGCGAGCGGGTGGAGATCTTCCGTCCCGTGGCACCGGGCAGCCACGTCCGCAGGGCGGGTGAAGATATCAAAGCCGGTGAGACCGCCCTGAAGGCCGGTGCGGCCATTCGCGTCCAACATCTGGGCCTGCTGGCCGGGCTTGGCTGCGGCGTAGTGGCCGTGTCCCGCCGCCCCAGCGTCGCCATCGTGGCGACAGGCAGCGAGCTGGTGGGCATCGACCAGCCGCTGTCGCCCGGCAAGATCCGCAACTCCAACAGCCTCGTGCTGGAAGCGCTGTTGCGCCAGCTCGGCATTGAACCGGCAGATGTGGGCACGGTGGTGGATGAACGGGACCTGATCCGCCGGCGGCTTGAGGAGGCGGCCCGGTGCGATGTGATGCTGATTTCCGGCGGGGTCTCCGTCGGCGCGCATGACCTGGTGAAACGGGTGCTGACAGAGCTCGGGATGGAGACTTTGTTCTGGCGGGTCAACATGAAGCCGGGCAAGCCGCTCTTGGCTGGACGCCTGCAAGGCAAAATGGTTTTCGGTCTGCCGGGCAATCCCATTTCCTGCGTCGTCGGGTTTCTCGTGTTCATCGCGCCGTTTTTGCGCAAGGCGATGGGCGCTCAGGATTTCGATGAGGGTGTCGTGCGTGCGCAGCTGACGCAGCCTCTGTGCAAGAAAGAGCCGAAGACGCAGTTCTTCACGGCGCGCCTTCGGGAAGATGAGGGGGCGCTGGTCGTGACACCGACGCCGCAGCAAGGCTCCGGCATGTTGACCAGCCTGGCCCAGGCCAACGCGTTCATCGTCGTGCCAGATCAGACGATGGAGCTGGCGGCCGGCGCTGTCGTTGACGTGCTGCCGCTGTGGGGTGAGGAATGCCTGCGCTGATTAGTGTGCGTGGACCGTCAGGGAGCGGCAAGACGACGCTCATCGAGCGGCTGCTGCCGCGGCTGGCGGAGCGCGGGCTGAAGGTCGGGACCATCAAGCACGCCCACCACGGCCTGACGCTGGATGCGGAGGGCAAGGACAGCTGGCGTATGTGGCAGGCGGGCGCTGCGGCGGTCGCGGTGGCGTCACCGCACGAGACGTTCGTGCGGCAACGCGGCGGCGAGCCGTCACTTGAGTCCCTGCTGGCGCTGATGCCCGGCGAACTCGACTGCATTCTGGTGGAAGGGTTTGCCGATGCGCTGGACGCGCAACGGGTGCCTGTGGCATTGCGGCTTGCGGTGACGCCGTCCGGCGTCACCTGTGAGGGACGACGCGTCAGCCGCAACCAGCTGCGGCGCCTCGAGGCGGCCATCGTGGGGTGCTGCGGCAAGGAGGAGGAAGATGGCGTCTCCCATCGCTGATCCGCTCGCCGCGTCTGTCGGCCCGGCGGGTGTTGCGGTCCGCGTCCTGCTGTTTGCGCAGCTCAGGGATCGGTTTGGCGTCGATGCGCTGAACGTTTCATTGCCGTGCGGGGCCACGGGGCGCGACCTGCTGCAGCGGCTCATCCAGCAGCGGCCTGCCGTGGAGGGGTTGCTGGCCGTCTGTCGGCTGGCGGTGAATTGCGACTATACGACCGGGGAGCGTGTCCTGGAGGATGGCGATGAAGTGGTTGTCATTCCGCCGGTGAGTGGAGGCTGATACCAGTGACAAGTGACAAGCAACAAGTGACAAGTCAAACCAGCTATCTGACGTGGGAGCCGATTGATGTTGAAGTGTGGCATCGACTCGCCATCGATCAGCAGGATGGCGCGTCGGTTGAGTTTCTCGGCATCGTCCGCGGCCTGGAGGATGGCCGTCCGATCCCATGGCTGGACTACGACGCGTATGCGCCGATGGCCGAGCGGGTCATCACCCAGCTGATCGAGACGGCCCGCCGCCGGTGGCCGGTCCATGAGGTGTACGTGCGGCATCGGGTAGGACGCGTGCCAGTGGGGGAGGTGGCGGTGCTCATCGGCGTTCACGCGCCGCATCGTGACGAGGCGTTCGCGGCGTGCCGATTCCTCATTGATGGGATCAAGCAGGACGCGCCGATCTGGAAAATGCATGGACACCCAGCTCATTGAGCCTCAATCTCCCCGACTGGCAGGCACTGACGGGCACCGTCTGCCCGTCATCGGGCACCTGGAAGAGCTTCGGAAGCGCCTGTGGATCTGTGCGGGCGTCATCCTCGTCGCGTCCATGGGGAGCTTGACCTTCGCGGGGACGTTGGTGGACTGGCTGAAGCGTCCGGCAGGATCGCTGTTGCCGCGGCTGGCGTTTTTCAGCCCGCCTGAGGCGTTCGTCGCGTACCTCAAGGTGGCGGTGACGGCCGGCCTGGTCCTCTCCCTGCCGATCGTGCTGCATGAGCTGTGGGCGTTCATCCGGCCCGGCCTGACGCGCCGGGAACGGGGGGCGGGTTTGGCCTTCGTCTGGTGGGGCAGCGCGCTCTTTGCGGCCGGCGGCGCCTTTGCGTATTGGGTGTTGCTGCCTGTCTCACTCACGTTCCTCCTCGAATTCGGCGGCGGACAGCTTGAACCGGTGATTTCCATCAGCCGATACCTCTCGTTTACCACGATGGTGATCCTGGCCTGCGGTGTGGTGTTTCAATGGCCGCTTGCTGTCTTCCTGCTGGCGAAGCTTGGCGTCATTCGTCCGCAGACGCTGAGGCGCAAATGGCGTCATGCCGTGGTGGGCATGGTGGTCGTTGGGGCCATCCTGACGCCGACAACGGACGTAGCAACACTGTTCCTCATGATAGTGCCGATGCTGGCGCTGTATGAAGTGTCTATCTGGCTTGCGCAACTTGCGACCCCACGGCGCAACCGCAATGGCTGAAGGGGTGACTGGCGTCATTTTGGCCGGAGGTCAGAGTCGGCGCATGGGACAGGACAAAGCCTTCCTGCCGTGGGGGCCTCGCACCCTCATCGAACATGTTATTGAGACGCTGCGCCCTGTGGTAGATGAACTCATCGTTTCGGTGAAAGATCCCCGCAGGTTTCAATACCTTCCCGTTCGAGTTGTGGAGGACGTCGTGCTCGATGCCCATGCCCTTGGTGGCCTCTATACCGGGGTGGGGGTGGCCTCGAACCCAAGGTGCTTCGTCTGCGGCTGCGACGCCCCGTTTTTGAATCCGACGCTGATTCAATATCTCCTTGAGCAGGCCGAGGGATACGACCTCGTCGTCCCGCGGACGGCGCAGGGGCTCCATCCCCTTCATGCGGTATATGCCAAGTCCGCCCTGCCCACGATAGAGCGGCAGTTGCGGCAGGGGCGATGGGATCTGCAGGCGCTGGTGCCCGCGTTGCGCGCCCGGATCATTGGGCCGCAGGTGTGGCGCCGCTTGGACCGCGAAGGCCGAAGTTTCTCCAATCTCAACACGCCGGCCGACTACGCCGCAGCCCGACGGCTTGCTGCCAACCTGACGCGGATCATGGAACCTACCCCGAGTCCGCGATAGCATTTTTGGCTACCACGGCGCGTCCCAACCAACATGAGGATGAATGTGGCCCGTGAGCGGGCAACAGCCAAGACGGTGCTCGTGTTCCAACATAGCCCCTGTGAGACGCTTGGCACCATCGCCGACGCCTTGGACACCACAGGGGTCACCGCGCAATATATCCGCCCCTTTATAGGTGAGCCCATCCCGACACACATGGGTGAGGCCTCTGGCCTCATCGTGATGGGAGGCCCAATGGGGGTGTATGAGCGGAGCCGGTATCCATTCTTGTTGGATGAAATGCGCTTGATTGAGCAAGCCATTCGAGCCGACAAACCTGTGCTGGGGGTCTGTTTAGGCAGCCAGGTTCTTGCTGCAACGTTGGGTGCCAAGGTGGTCCGAGGCAAGCAAAAGGAGATCGGCTGGTATCGGGTGACGCTCACGGAATCGGTTGCGAGCGACCGACTGTGGGTAGGTGTCGAGCCGGCCTTTCTTGCCTTTCATTGGCATGGGGACATTTTCGACCTGCCAAGCGGTGCGGTCTTGTTGGCGTCGTCAGACTTGACATCCTGCCAAGCGTTTCGCTATGGACGCAACGCCTATGGGTTGTTGTTTCATCTTGAGGTCACAGAGGGGATCGTCCAGGACATGGTGAACGCATTTTCGGATGAGCTCCGCGAGGCCAAGGCGGATGGTGCTGAAATTCTCAGCAAAACCAGGGAGCAGCTCCCTCGCCTTCGACGCGTCGGGGGAGTGGTCTTCCGGAGGTGGGCGAACCTTCTGGAACAGGACAGCGCCATGAGCGCGCAAGCAGGAGGGATGATGACGCAATCGATCAGAGGCTACTATGGACACGACCATGATCGGCTGGATGACCTCTTCAAGCAGTTCCAGGCCTTCAAGAGGAACAACCTTCCAAAGGCCAAGAATTCTTTTCGCCGGTTCAAGATCGGCCTCCAGCGGCACATCGTCTGGGAGGAAGAGATTCTCTTTCCCCTGTTTGAGGAGAAGACCGGGATGAAGGGGATGGGGCCAACCGAGGTCATGCGGATGGAGCATCGGCAGATCAAACAGCTGTTGGAGGCGATCCATCAGAACCTCCAGCGGCAGGATTCTGAACATGATTCGGAGGAAGCTGCGCTGCTTGAGGTGCTGGGCGCGCATAATCAGAAAGAAGAGCAAATCCTTTATCCCGCCATCGATCAACAGCTCAGCGAGCAGGAACGCCGCGATGTGTTTGCCAAGATGGAGCGTGTGGCCGAGGACCCAGACCCGCGGTGTTGCGGAGGCTGATACACGTCATAGAACCGGGAGCGGCTCGACGGTACGCTGTACAGCAAGTGCGCGGATGAGCCTGGATGGCGAACCGGGATTCCGGGTCTGGATTGAAGCGGGTTCATGAGGACGACCTATCTCGACAACGCCGCGACGTCGTTTCCCAAGCCGCCGCGGGTCTATGAGCGGCTCCGGGAGTACCTGGAGCGGTATGGCGGCTGCCCGGGCCGTGGCGGCTACCGGATGGCGAAAGAGGCCGAGGCGTTGATCGACGAGACACGAAGCCTGCTGGCTGAGCTGTTTGGCGTCAAGGAGCCTCAGCGCATCGTCTTCACGCTGAACGCGACGGATGCGCTCAACATGGCCATCAAGGGGACCGTCGCGCCTGGCGATCATGTGGTGACGACGGTGCTGGAGCATAACTCCGTCATGCGTCCCCTCAACCGCCTGGAGCGCAAAGGACTCATTCAGGTCACACGCGTGGGGGTTTCCGGTGAAGGGCTGGTGGACCCAGCGGACATCCGCAAGGCCCTAACGGGGCGCACGAAGCTGGTTGCGGTCATCCACGGATCGAACGTCACAGGGGCCCTCCAACCCATTCAGGCCATCGGGTCCATCGTGCGCACCCATGGCGCGCTGTTTCTGGTGGATGCCGCGCAGACGGCCGGAGCTGTGCCGATCGATGTTGAAGCAGCGTGCATTGACCTGCTGGCATTTCCAGGTCACAAAGCGTTGCTTGGACTTCCTGGAACTGGTGCGTTGTATGTCGGGCCTCGTGCCCAGCTCACTCCTTGGCGTGAAGGCGGCACCGGCGTGTTCTCGGAACGACCGTTGCAGCCTGAGGAGTTCCCTTATTGCTTGGAGGCCGGGTCGCCCAACACCTTGGGGCTGGCGGGTCTGCGGGAGTCGCTCCAGTTCATCTTGCAGTACGGTGTTGCGTGGATTCGGGCGCATGAGCTGTCGTTGACGAGGCGCCTGCTGGATGGATTGCGCGCGGCGGATCGCCTCACGGTCTATGGGCCCTTGTCGCTGGACGATCGCATCGCGGCGGTCTCCGTGACGGTGGCGGGATGTTCGCCGGCCGCCGTCGCGGAGTGGCTTGATCGCGCGCACGGCATTGCCGTACGCGCCGGTCTGCACTGCGCTCCTGGCGCGCACCGCGCCATTGGGACCTTTCCGGATGGCACCGTTCGGATCAGCCCAGGCTATTTTACGACGGACGCCGACATCGACCTGTGCCTTGAGGCGTTGCGGGACGCCGCCGACACCATTCCACAAACCCATGATCCCACGCCCTGCGCCGGCTCCGCCAGCGGCGGAGCCCGATGAGGGAAACTGATGACTATCAGCGTCCGGAAGCGACACCATCACCTGTTCATCGTCACGGCGGCCTCCGTGGTCAGGCCGCCGAGCCGCCGTGAGGCGCAGGGCGTGGGATGATCAACGTCACGAAGCTGTATTGCGGGATTGACAGTACCAGCGACCCGCTGCGCTACGGCCGCCCCGCGGCCCGCGCGCGCAAGCCGGTCGTCGTCTGGACGATGAGCCGCCGTTGCAACCTCCACTGTGTGCACTGCTACTCCGATTCGGAGAACCGTGAGTATCCGGGTGAGCTGACCGTGG
>JACQHS010000045.1 GCA_016198915.1 Candidatus Omnitrophota bacterium | reverse complement strand
GTTCTCAACGAAAACCCGGACCAGCCGGTGCGCGTCGAGGGCCACACCGACAATGTGCCGATCAAAGTCTCGGGGTGGGCCGATAATGACGCGCTCTCCCTCGCCCGCGCGCAGGCGGTCGTCGACTATCTGGTGACCAAACGCGGGTTCAACGCGGGGCGCCTCACGGCGATCGGATACGGCGAGTCGCGGCCGATCACCTCGAACGACACCGCCGACGGGCGCCAGAGGAACCGGCGCGTGGAACTCATCATCCTCCCGCAGTCCTCCGGCGCTTCCTATAAAGCAGAAGCCAGGCGGGTCTCAGGCTCCGAGACCTCCTACGAGAAGTAACCCGACGCGCACGAATGCGCCGCCACGTCGTTGCCCTGGTGCTCATGGGGATCATCATCGTCGTCTTGGCCGTGGCGCTCGCCTCGGTCGGGACCCAGGTCGACAAGATGCGGCTCAACCGTTCCGATCTGGAGCTGGACATCGGGGATCTCCAAGCGGAGATCGACGCGCTTGAGGAAGAGAGCGACGCGCTGCGGGCCGAGCGTGATGCGCTGAAGGCGCAGAGTGACGAACAGCTCAAAGAGATGCAGCAGCTCAAGACCGAGGTCGAGCAGGCGCGGACGCAGACGGCGCCCCCTGAGTCAACCGCTCCGTAGGAGCAACCAACGTGAGGGGTGTAACCTACCGATTGCGGATCTGCTCTCGGGACACTTCTATTTTCGCAGCCGCCAACCCAGGGCGAAAATAGAAGCGTCCCGTCATTGAGTTGAGATGAACGGAAGACCAGAACATATTGCCATTATCATGGATGGCAACGGCCGCTGGGCGAAGACCCGCGGTCTGCCGCGGATCTTCGGCCACCGCGCCGGGGCGGATGCGGTCCGGCGCACCGTCGAAGCCTCCTGCGAGCTGGGTATTCCGGCGCTGACGTTGTACGCGTTCTCCTGGGAGAACTGGGACCGGCCGCATGACGAGATCCATGAGTTGATGGGGCTCCTGGAAGAATTTCTCCGCCGCGAGGAGCCCCTCCTGCACAAATACCGCGTCCAGCTCAAGGCGATCGGCCGTCTGGAGGGGTTGCCGGAGAACGCGGCGAAAGCGCTCCAGCAGACCATCGCGCGAACCGCGCACCTGGACCACATGATTTTGACGCTGGCCCTGAGCTATGGCGGCCGGCAGGAGATCGTGGACGCCGCACGCCGCCTCGCTGAGCTCGTGCACGCCGGCCGGCTGGTCCCGGAGCAGATTGACGAGGCGCTCTTTAGCCAGCAGCTTTATACCGCCGGCCTGCCCGATCCGGACCTCATCATTCGGACGTCCGGGGAACAGCGCCTGTCCAATTTCCTGCTCTGGCAGACGTCCTATGCCGAATTCTACGTGACGCCGAAGCCCTGGCCGGAGTTCACCAAAGCCGACCTGCTCGATGCCATCGCCGAATTCGAGCGGCGGGACCGCCGGTTCGGCAAGGCGGCAGCACCCGCCGGTGCGGCAGGGTAGATGCCCGCCGTCGGCAAGCGGTTGATCAGTTCTTCTCTCCTCATCAGCCTCGTCCTCGGCACGCTCTTCGTCTTCCCCTTGTGGATGTATGCGCTGGTCGTGGCCGGCTTCATCGCCGTCGCCCTCTTTGAGTTTTTCACGATGGTGCGCCACCGCGGGATTTTGGTCCACCGGCCGCTCAGCATCACCTTGGGCGTGATCTTCACCGGCTTGGTCGCCTGGCGCTCCCTCGTCGAGCCGGGCCTCGTGCCGACGCCGATCCTCGGGCCCGGGGCGACGGCGATCAGCTGGATGTGGGACATCTTCTGGCCGGCGACGGTGGTCATCATCTTCATCCGCCAGTTCACGCGGGAGAACACCTTTGAGGCGCTGGGCGGGGTGGCCACGACCCTCTTTGGGCTGGCGTACGTCGCCGCCTTGTTCAGCTACCTCTTCTATCTGCGCGCGATGGATGCGGAGCGCGGGGCGTGGCTGGTGCTCTATCTGATTCTCGTGACCAAGATGGGCGACGCTGGCGCCTATGTGATCGGCAACCTGATCGGGCGGCATATCCTGATGCCGCGGATCAGCCCAAGAAAAACGATTGAGGGGTTCGTGAGCGCGGTGCTGGTCAGCGGCCTCACCGGCATGTTCGCGCGTCCCATGCTGGTCTCGATGGAGATCGCCGCCCCCCTGGCGTTTCTCCTCGGGATCTTCCTCGGCGTCTGCGGCCAGCTGGGCGACCTGGCCGAATCGCTGCTCAAGCGCGACTGCCAGGTGAAGGATTCCGGCACGGCCGTGCCCGGCCTGGGGGGCGTTCTCGATGTGATCGACAGCCTGCTCTTCACCGCGCCGTTATTCTATGGAATCCTGATCTATGGCTGAGCGCATGAGGCGAATCGCGGTCATCGGCTCGACGGGTTCCATCGGTCAGCAAACTCTGGATGTCATCGCGGCTCACCCGGACAAGCTGCGGCTGGTGGGCATTGCCGCGCGGTCGCGGACGGACCGGCTGGCCCGGCAGCTCGCGCGGTTTGCGCCGCCCCTGGTCAGCGTGTGGGATGAAGAGAACGCCAGGGCATTGGCTCGGACCAGCGGTCGACGCGATATCCTGGCCGGCCCCGAGGGGCTCCTGGCGGTTGCCGTGGATCCCCGCGTTGACGTGCTCGTCGTGGCGAGCTCCGGTAGCGGTGCGCTCATCCCGCTCGTGCGCGCTATTTGCGCCGGCAAGCGCGTGGCGCTGGCCTCGAAAGAGCTGCTCGTCATGGCCGGGGAGCTCATCACGCGCCTCGTCCAGGAGTATGGCACGAGCCTGGTGCCGATCGACAGCGAACACGCAGCACTTTTCCAATGCCTGCGTGGTGTGGCGCGGGAGGAGATCGCGCGGCTCACCGTCACCGGCAGCGGCGGGCCGCTGTGGGAGCGGAGTGCCGCCCAGATGGCCTCCGTGACCCGCGAGGAAGTCCTGACCCACCCCAAGTGGCACATGGGACCCAAGATCACCGTGGACTCGGCGACGCTGATGAACAAGGGGTTGGAGCTCATCGAAGCGCGGTGGCTGTTCAACGTGGAGCTGTCGCGGCTGCGGGTCGTCATCCATCCGGAGGCCGCGGTGCACGCGTTTGTCGAGTGCGTCGACGGCACATGGCTCGCACAAATGAGCCCCTGCGATATGCGCATCCCGATCCAGTACGCGCTCAGCTTCCCCGAGCGGTGGCCCCAGGCCGTGCAGCGGTTGGACCCCACGCGGCTGGGCACCCTGCGATTTTACGAACCTGATCTGGAGCGGTTTCCGTGCCTGCGCCTGGCCCAGCAGGCCGCGCAGGCCGGGGGGACGGCCTGTGTGGCGCTCAACGGCGCCAATGACACCGCGGTCCACGCGTACCTCGAGGGGCACCTCGCGTTTCTCGAGATCCCGCGCGTCATCGCCGAAACGCTGGACCAGCACACGCCATCGGCGCATCCGACGCTCGATGAGATTATTTCAGTCGACGCGTGGTCGCGGCGCAGTGCCGAGGAGCGGATTCATCAATGGGCCCATTGATCGCCATCCTCCTGCTGGGATTCCTCGTCTTTGTCCACGAGGCCGGCCACTTCCTTGTCGCCCGCTGGTCCGGGGTGCGCATCCTGCGCTTCTCGCTGGGGTTCGGGCCGAAGATCTTCGGCTGGAAGCGCGGCGAGACCGAGTACTGCGTTTCCTGGATTCCGCTGGGCGGCTACGTGAAGATGGCCGGCGAGCAGCGCGCCGAGCAACGCCAGCAGCCCTGGGAATACCTGTCCAAGCCGATCGGCACGCGCGCGATGATCGTCTTTGCCGGCCCGCTGGTGAACTACCTCACCGCCATCCTCAGCCTATGGGTCGTCTTCATGGTGGGCTACCCGGAGCTCCTGCCCATCGTCGGCCAGGTGGCGAAGGACATGCCAGCCCAGACGGCGGGCCTGCAGGAGGGCGACCGCATCCGGGCGATTGGCGGCCGGCCGATCCGCACGTGGGAGGAGATGACCGAATTGATCCATGCCGCGCCGGGCCGGGCGGTGACCTTTCAGATCAGCCGGGAAGGGACGGTGCGGGACATCGAAATCACGCCAAAGCTCAAGGGCCTCACCGATCCGTTCGGCCGGCAGCAACGCGTGGGGCTCATCGGCATTTCGCCCAGCGGCGCCTTTGAATCGCGCCGGGTCGGACCGGTGGCGGCATTCGGACGGACGATCGAGCAGCAGAATGAATGGCTGGCCCAGACGATGTTCGCCCTCTGGTCGCTCGTGACCGGCAAGCTCTCCATGCGGGAGTCGATGACCGGTCCCATCGGCATCCTCTACCTGACCTCTGAAGCCGCGTCGATGGGCCTCGCACCGCTCCTCTCGCTGATGAGCCTCTTCAGCTTGAGCCTGGCGCTGTTCAACCTGTTCCCGATCCCGATTCTCGATGGCGGCCATCTGTTCTTCCTTGCGCTGGAGAAGCTGCGCGGTACGCCGGTCAGCCTCAACGTCCAAGAGCGGGCCGCCCAAGTGAGCTTCGTCCTCCTCATGACCCTCGTGCTGGTCATCTGCGTGAATGATGTCAATCGGTTTGGGTTGGTGGACAAAGTGCTTGGTTGGTTCAAATGATCCCCCGGCGCGCCACAAAGCCAGTCAGCGTCCAACAGCTCATCATCGGCGGGGGCGCGCCGATCTCGATTCAGTCGATGACGAAGACCGACACGACCGATATCGAGGCGACCGTCCGGCAAATCCGCGCGCTGGCCACCGCCGGCTGCGAGATCGTCCGTGTCGCGGTGCCGACGATCGAAGCCGCCAAGGCGCTCCCCGAGATCCGCCGCGAAGCCAATAACGTCCCGCTCGTCGCCGACATCCACTTTCATCCGCAGTTTGCCATCGCCGCCATCGAAGCGGGCTTCGACAAGATCCGCTGGAATCCCGGCAACATCCGCAGCCCCGAGCGCGTGCGGGAGGTGGTGGCGCGCGCCAAGGAGCGGGGAATTGCCATCCGCATCGGCGTCAACGTCGGCTCGCTCGACCCGGAATGCGAAGCCGCCTCCCCGGGAAATCTCGTAGAGGCCATCGTCCAAAGCGCGCTGAAATCGGTGCGTCTGCTCGAGGAACTTGGGTTTTATGACATCGTGATCTCGCTGAAGTCCTCAGACGTTCCTCAAATGCTGGCCGCGTACCGCCGAATGAGCCAGTTGTGCGACTACCCGCTGCATCTCGGGGTGACCGAGGCGGGGTTGCTGGAGGCCTCCACCGTGAAATCGTCGATTGGCATCGGGGCACTCCTGGCTGAGGGCATCGGCGATACGATCCGCGTGTCCATCACCGGCGACCCGATCGATGAGGTGAAAGTCGCCCAGCGTATCCTCTCGTCCCTGGGCCTGCGGCGGTTTGAGACGAATGTCATTGCCTGTCCCTCCTGCGGCCGCTGCGAAATCGACGTGATCGGCATCGCCAAGCAGGTCCAGGAGCGGCTCACGGCGCTCGCAGCGGCCGAACCGCGGGCGCTGGAGCTGACGGTGGCGGTTATGGGCTGTGTTGTCAACGGCCCCGGGGAGTCTGAGCACGCCGATGTGGGCCTCGCGGGCGGCGGGGGTGTGGGCGTCATCTACCGCAAGGGCAAGCAAATCCGCCGCGTACCCGAAGCCGACATGGTCGACGCCTTGATTGACGAAGTACGGCGAGTACTCCATGAACCGACGTTAGTGATCAGTGGACAGTGATTAGTGATTAGTGGGGTTGAAAATCTCACTGACCACTGACCACTGACCACTGATCACTGACCACTGACCACTAGTCACTGGCGATGCGCTGGTCTCGTTATTTCCTTCCGACGCTCCGCGAGGATCCCAAGGACGCTGAAGCGATCAGCCACAAGCTGATGGTGCGCGCCGGCCTGATCCGCCGGCTCGGTTCCGGCGCCTATTCGTACCTGCCGTTTGGCCTGCGCGCACTCCACAGCGCCATCGCGATTGTTCGGGAAGAAATGAACCGTGCCGGCGCTCAGGAGTTGCTGATGCCGGCCATGCAGCCGGTAGAGCTCTGGAAGCAGACCGGCCGCTACGACGTGCTGGGCGATGTCCTCATCCGGTTCAAGGACCGCACCGGCAAGGAGGTCGCGCTTGGCCCCACCCACGAGGAGGTCGTGACGGACTTGCTGAAGGAAATCCAATCGCATAAGCAGCTGCCCGTCACGGTCTATCAAATCCAGAACAAGTTCCGCGACGAGCCCCGGCCGCGCTTCGGCGTCATCCGCTCCAAAGAGTTTCTCATGAAGGACGCCTACAGCTTCGATGTGGACACGGAGGGCCTCAACACGAGCTACCAGGCGATGTACGACGCCTACCAGCGGGTCTTCGCGCGCTGCGGCCTCACCGTGCTGGCCTGCGAGGCCGATCCCGGGATCATGGGCGGCGATGTCTCGCATGAGTTCATGGCGCCGGCGGAGAGCGGGGAAGACCGTGTCGTCCGCTGTACCGCGTGCGGCTACGCAGCAAATCTTGACGCCGCACGCTGCGGCGAGTCCATAGTCCATAGTCCACAGTCCACAGAAAAGCCAAAGCCGCTCGAGGCGGTGAGGACGCCGGGGAAGCACACGGTGGAACAAGTCAGTCAATTCTTGAAAGTTCCCCCGGCAAAGCTCATCAAAACGCTCCTGTACGATGTGGGAAAAGATAACCACGTGGCCGTGTTAATTCGAGGCGATCATGAGGTGAACGAAGCCAAGCTGGCCCGAGCCGTCGGATCAGCGCACCTCAAGCTCTCCTCCGCCCAGACGATTGAGCGCCTCAGCCACGCCCCCCTGGGATTTACCGGACCGGTCAAACTCGACGGCGTGCGGCTGCTCGCCGATCATGCCGTCATGCGCGTCGTCAACGGGGTCAGCGGCGCCAACCAGGACCAGACACACCTGATCAACGTCAACCCGGGCCGGGATTTTCAGGCCGGGACGGTCGCGGATCTGCGGCTGGTGACCGCGGCGGATGCCTGTCCGGCGTGCGGCAAGCCGTTGGCGTTTGTCACCGCGATCGAAGTGGGACATGTGTTCAAGCTCGGGACCAAGTACACTCAGGCGCTTGGCGCCGTCGTTCAAGACTCCTCCGGGGCTGCGAAGCCGATGGTCATGGGTTGCTATGGGATCGGGATCAACCGGATCCTTGCCGCCGCGATCGAGCAGCGGCATGACGACCAGGGGATCATCTGGCCGCCGGCGCTGGCCCCGTTCCAGGTGGTGGTCACCGTCATGGAGGCCGGCACCGCCGAGCACCTTCAGGCCGGCGAAGCGGCGTATGAGGCGCTCACGAAGGCCGGGTTGTCCGTCCTGTTGGATGACCGGGAGCATTCTCCTGGCAGCAAGCTCAAGGATGCCGATCTGGTGGGGATTCCGGTCAGCGTGATTGTCGGCAAGGCATGGCAGAGCGGCCAGCAGCTGGAGGTACGGCTGCGCGCCACCAAGGAGACCGTGCGGGTTTCGCGCGACGGACTCGTCGAGACCGTGCACAAACTGCTTGACAAGGCGCAGTCGCAGTAGTAAGGTAACATACACGCTGATAGACCCTTACAAAGTGGGTGACGCCCACTTTTTTTATTCTCAGATTGATATGGATGATCCGCGGTTGACGGCAATTCAGACACTCATTGAGCCGATTGTGGCCGAGCAGGAGGTGGAGCTGGTGGAGCTGGCGTGCCGCCCCGAGGGACGGCAACTGCTGGTCCGCCTCTTGGTGGATAAGGCCGGGGGGATCACCATTGCGCAGTGCGCCCAGCTCAACCAGCGCGTTAGCGCAGCACTTGAAACGGCCAATCTCATTGAGGAGAGCTACACTGTGGAGGTCTCTTCGCCGGGACTCGACCGGCCGCTGGTCACGAAACGGGACTATGAGCGGACCGTCGGGGAAGAGGTCTGGCTGGATGTGCGCATCGGCGACGGCCGGTTTCGAGAAACGCGGGGGATGTTGCTGGCGGTGCAGCCTGAAGCGGTCGTGCTGAAAACACATGCGGGTAACGTCACCATCCCCTTTTCCGAGATTCGGATCGCAAAGAAAACCTTCAAATGGTAAGGACAAGACGATGAATGGTGAGCTCCTTTCAATTTTAGAGGCCATCGAGCGCGACAAGGGCATCGACCGAGAGATCCTGATTCAAGCGATCGAGGCCGCGGTCGCCAGCGCCGCCAAAAAGAGCGAAGGGGTCAGCGAAGAAACCGAGGCCACCGCGAACCTCGACCGCAAGACGGGCCGGCTGGTGGCGGTCGTCGCCGGCCATCAAGTGGACTCCGCCCACCTGACGCGCATCGCCGCCCAAACCGCCAAGCAGGTCATCATCCAGAAGATCCGCGAAGCGGAGCGGGACGTGGTCTTCGCGGAGTTCCAGAGCCGCGTCGGGGATATCGTGACCGGCACCGTCCATCGCTTCGAGCGCGGGGACATCATCGTCGAGCTCGGCCGCGCGGAAGCCATCGTCCCCAAGGCGGAGCGCATCCCCCACGAGGAATACCACCAGGGCGACCGGCTCCAAGGGTATGTCCTGGAGGTCCGCAAGACGGCGAAAGGCCCCTCGATCGTGCTCTCCCGGACGCATGAAGGGTTCATCCGGGGGCTGTTCGCCCTTGAGGTGCCGGAAATCTCCGAGGGAATTGTCGCCATTAAGGGAATCGCCCGCGAGGCGGGCGACCGCACGAAGATCGCCGTCGCCTCCGCCGATGACAAGGTGGACTGCGTCGGCGCCTGTGTCGGGATGCGCGGCACCCGGGTGAAGAACATCGTCCGCGAGCTCCACGGCGAGAAGGTGGACATCATCCGCTGGCACGAGGAGATCAAAGAATTCATCGCCGCGTCGCTCTCCCCGGCGCAGATCGCGGAAATCCGTCCGGATCCTGACACCAAGCAGGCACTCGTCATCGTGACCGATGATCAGCTCTCGCTGGCCATCGGCAAACGGGGACAGAATGTCCGGCTCGCCTCCAAACTGACCGGATGGCAGCTGGAAATTAAGAGCCGCTCCCAGTTGGCTGGCGGCCCCGCCGCCGGCGGGGAGGTGTCGCTGCGCACCCTCCCCGGCGTGGGCCCGACGCTGGAAACCCGTCTCCAGGAGGCGGGCATCACGACGGTCCAACAGCTGGCGGCGATGACGCTGGAGCAGTTGTGCAATGTGAAGGGGGTCGGCGAGAAGACGGCGCAGAAGGTCTTGGCCGCCGCCCAGGAGGCGTTGGTTCCGAAACCGCAGCCTGAGGCAGCCCCGCCGGCCACGGCCGAAGAGCTGCCGCCAGTCGAACCTGCACCACCGGCCGAATCTGAACTGCCAGCCGAACCTGAGCCTTCTTCAGAATCTGAACCGACGCCACCGGACGATGCGAGTCAGTGAACTAGCGAAAGAACTCAAGTTACCCTCAAAGGAGCTGCTGGCCAAGCTTAAGACGATGAAGGTGTCGGCCAAGGCGGCGACGAGCACGCTTGACGCCGATGCCGTCAACCGTGTGCGCAAAGCGCTTGCCGTCAAACCGCCGGCGAAAAAGCCCGCGGTCACCGCCAAGCCGTCGGCCACTAGACTCTCCGCGGTGAAGCCGCCTGCGGCGGCGGCAAAACCGGCCGCCGTCAAACTGACGCCCGTGCCCATCCATCCGGCCCCGGCACCCAAGAAGGCTGTCGAAGAAGCGCGCCCGATGAAGCCGGCGGCGGCCACGGCGATTATCGCACCGCCAGCACCGACGAAACCAAAACCAGTCGGTCCAAAGCCGCCCCACGTCCCAAAGGCCAAGCCGCGCGCGCCCGAGCCGACACTTGAGGTTGCCGCCCCTCCGGTTCCGGCCGGTCCCCCGAGACCGCTCGAGCTGCGGTTTCCGGTCAGCGTCAAAGATCTCGCGGCCAAGATGGAGGTGAAGCCTGCGGATCTCATCAAGCAGTTGATGCAGCAGGGGGTGTTCGCGACCATCCTGCAGATGCTCGATGAGGCGACCGCCGCGAAGGGGGCGAAGGCCTTCAATTTTGAGATTGTGCCCGAGCCGAGCCTTGAAGAACAGCTGTTTGAAAGCGCTGCCCCGGATCCGGCGAAGCTGGCGCTCCGCGCGCCGGTCGTCACCCTGATGGGCCACGTGGACCACGGCAAGACCAGCCTGCTGGACGCCATCCGCCAGTCCAAAGTCGCCGAGAAAGAAGCCGGCGGCATCACCCAGCACATCGGCGCCTACGAGGTGGGGCTTCCGAAGGGCCGCGTCACCTTCCTCGATACCCCGGGCCACGAGGCATTTACCGCCCTGCGGGCCCGTGGCGCGAACATTACCGATGTTGTGGTCCTCGTCGTCGCGGCGGACGACGGCGTCATGCCGCAGACG
>JACQHS010000050.1 GCA_016198915.1 Candidatus Omnitrophota bacterium | reverse complement strand
CTTCTCGCCTGCGCCTTGATCTTTCACGTGAGCCGACATGGAGAACATTTCAAGCTTGAAAGTGCTCTTGGTCGCTGAGGGCAGCGGCGGTCATTTGATTCCCGCGCTGCAGGTGGCGGAGTCTCTGGCCAAAACCGGCGCCCGGGCCACCGTGTGGTACGCCCGGCGTCGTCCTTCCGCGTCGCTCGCCGATGCCTTGGTGAAAGAAGCCGCCAGCGCCGGGGTGGAAGTCCACGCCATGCCGTTGACCACGAGCCGGCGTCTGCTGGGCCGCCTCTGGCAATGCGGTCAGCTGTGGTTCCAGACGCAGCGGTGGTTGGATGCCTCAGCACCCGATGTGGTCGTGGGTTTCGGCGGGTGGGTCTCAGCGCCGGTCATCCTCGCCGCCCGCTGGCGGCACATTCACTGCGTGCTCCATGAGCAGAATGTGGCGGTCGGACGCGCCAACCGCCTGCTGGTTCAATGGGTGGACCGTGTGGCCGTGTCGTTTCGCGAAACGCAGGCGTCGCTCAACGGCGCGCCGTCCGTCGTCACCGGCATGCCGGTGCGGGACGCGATCGGCCGCTCTTCGCGAGAAGCGCACGCGGCGCGCTTTGGATTCAGCGCAGCACAGCCCACGCTGCTCGTCCTGGGCGGCAGCCAGGGCTCGCGCGCGATCAATCAGGTCATGAGCGAGCTGATGGAGCGCCTCTCCAGCGACGAACGCCGCCGATGGCAATTCCTGCATATCACGGGGGCGGCGGATGAACGTGCCGTGCGTAGCACCTATGCCCGGCACGAGGTGACGGCGTGGGTCGCCCCGTTTCTCACGGAGATGGAAGCCGCCTATGCCCAGGCGGATGTCGCCATTGCGCGGGCCGGAGCCGCGACGATTATGGAATTGGCCCGGTGCGGCAAACCGGCCATCCTCATTCCGTATCCCTATGCCGGCGGCCATCAGACGGTGAATGCGCGCCTCGTCGAGCAC
Organism: Candidatus Omnitrophota bacterium; assembly: GCA_016198915.1. Taxonomy (GTDB): domain Bacteria; phylum Omnitrophota; class Gorgyraeia; order Aquiviventales; family Aquiviventaceae; genus JACQHS01. The sequence continues at coordinate 3,093 of JACQHS010000050.1, read as the reverse complement.
TGCGGCGGCGGGCTTCTGCTCGAAGAAGGGGAGTCCACCGCGGTGCGGCTGCTGTCGGCGCTGCGCCGTCTGCTGGCCGATGAGCGGCTGCGGCTCATCATGGGACGGCAGATGCGCGAGATCGCCGTTCCCGATGCGGCCGAGCGGCTGACCAAAGCGATCGTCGAGCTTCATACCGAACGGCGCACCGAACGGACACCCGACATGGAGGCATTGTCCTGGTTTGAGTGACCGGCGCATTCATTTCATGGGGATCGGCGGCATCGGCATGAGCGCGCTGGCGGATCTGGCGCTGGTGGACGGCTGCTCGGTGGGCGGCTGCGATCTCAAATTCAACGGGATGCTGCATCGTCTGGCGGACCGCGGGGCCTCCATTCTGCTTGGGCATGACCCGCTCCATCTGGCCAAACCCGTCGATCTGCTCGTGTACAGCTCCGCGGTCGCTCCGAACGAGCCGGAGTTGGCTCACGCCCTGGCGCGAGGCATCCCCACGATGACCCGCGGACGATTTCTGGCCCAGCTGACGCGCAGCAAGCGGCTGATGGCCGTCGCCGGCGCTCATGGGAAAACCACGACGTCAGGGATGGCGGCCCAGCTGTTGCTGCAGGCCGGGTGGGATCCGACCATCATCGTCGGCGGAAAGCTGCTGTCGCTCGGGACCAACGTCCGCGCCGGCCGGGGGACCTGCGTCGTGGCGGAGACCGATGAATCGGACGGCTCGTTCCTCCATCTGTTTCCTGAGGTAGCCATTGTCACCAACATCGCTCGCGAGCACCTGAACTACTACAAGACATTCGAGCGCCTCCTGGCGGCGTTCTATCAGTTCGTCGAGCAGATTCAGCCCGGGGGCGCGCTGATCCGCTGCTCCGATGACCCGCTCATCCGCCGCATCCTGACGCATCCCCAGCAGGTGAGCTACGGCTTCAATCCAGGGGCGGATGTGACGGTCAGCCGCGTCGCGCTCAACGGTCATGGCAGCCAGTTCCGTGCGGTGTTCAATGGACGGTCGCTGGGCACGTTTCATTTGCGGCTGCCGGGACGGCACAACATCCTCAATGCCCTGGGCGTCGTCGCGCTGGGCCTGACGCTGGACATCCCGCTGGGCACCATCCGTGACGCTCTGGCCGAGTACCGGGGAGTGCTACGGCGGTTCCAGGTGTTTCATCTGCCCGGCGATATCTGGTTCGTTGAAGACTATGCGCACCACCCGGAGGAGATCCAGGCGACACTCGCCGCCGACGCGGTGGCCGACCGCCGGCGCCTGGTCGTGTTCCAGCCGCACCGGTATTCCCGGACGCAGTCGCTGGAGCGCGAGTTCAGCGGCTGTTTTGACCGAGCCGATGGCGTGATTGTCACGGATATCTACTCCGCGTTTGAGCGGCCCATCCCCGGCGTCTCCGGCGAGCGGCTGGCAGGACTGATCAGGGCTCACGGGCATCCATGGGTCCGCTACGTTCCGAAATGCGATTTGCCCTCGTTCGTCAACCGCGTCGCCCACGCCGGGGATACGGTGTTTTTCCTCGGTGCCGGTGATATTGGAGAGCTCTGCCATGAGTTGGCCCAGCGCCTGTCTTCGGCAGCACGAATTGCTCGCTAACCACACCAGCTTCCGCATCGGGGGGCCGGCGGAGTGGTTCGCCGAGCCGTCAACCCTCAATGAGCTGGTGGAGCTGCTGCGCGGTGCTGCCACACGCGGCTTGCCGGTTAGTGTGGTGGGCGGCGGCACCAATACGCTGGCCGCCGACCGCGGCCTCCGCGGCCTGGTGGTGCATTTGGGCCGGGGGTTTAGGACGGTTCAAGAGACGGGGCATCGCGATGAATCCTCGGCGACGGTGTACTGCGGAGCCGCCCTGCTGACGCAGCGGCTGGTCTTCTTGGCAGCGCGCCATGGCTGGGGCGGCCTGGAGATCCTGGCCGGATTGCCCGGGCAGGTGGGCGGTGCGGTCGTCATGAATGCCCAGGGGATCGGCCAGTTTGTCCAGCGCTTCACCCTCGTGTCGCTCGATGGGACCGTGCGTCAGGTCACGCGCGATCAGCTGCGGTTTTCGTACCGCTATACGGCGGTCGATCCCGGCATCATCACCGAGGTCGTGATGCAGTTTCCGAAAGTGTCTCCGGCCGAAGCCTACGAGCGGATCCGCACGACCCTGCAGTACCGCAATACGACCCAGGAAGTGCGGCTGCCCTCGGCCGGCTGCGCGTTTAAGAATCCTCCCGGGCTGGGTGCCGGGCGTCTCATCGACCAGGCCGGGCTCAAAGGGGTTCGGATCGGCGACGCGCAGGTGTCGCGGCGCCATGCGAACTTCATCGTGAACTTGGGACGCGCGACGTGCGATGACGTGCTGTCGCTCATGGAGCACATTCAGCGCCGCGTCCATCATCAGTTCGGCGTGATGCTGGACCCGGAAGTCAGACTGGTGGGAGAACGCTTTGGATGATACGAGTTGCGGTGCTCATGGGCGGGCCGTCGGAGGAGCACGAGGTGTCGCTCAAGAGCGGCCGCGGGGCGGTGGAAGCCCTCCGTCAGCGGGGCTTCGCGGCAGAGCCGGTCCTCATTCCCCGAGACCTCTCAACGGATGAGGCGTGTGAGATGGCGCGCTGCGCCATTGCGCCGCACGAGATTGACGTGGTCTTCATCGCCCTCCACGGCGCCTTCGGCGAAGACGGGACGATCCAGCACATCTGCGAGTCGCTGCACGTTGCGTACACCGGATCTGATGCCGCGGCCAGCCGGCTCGGGATGGACAAGATCGCCTCCCGCCAGCGATTCCTCGAGGCCGGATTGGATGTGCCTCGCTCGAGAGTGGTGGAGGCATCGCGCAACGGCCCCACCGCCCCGAAGGGACTGCGGCTGCCGCTGGTCGTCAAACCCTCAGCGCAGGGCTCGAGCATCGGGGTGTCGATGGTGCGGCGGCCTGCGGAACTTGCGGCCGCGGTGCGCGAAGCCGCCCGCCACGGCGGGCAGGTGCTGATGGAAGAGTTCATTCCGGGCAGGGAGCTGACGGTCAGCGTGCTGGGTGATGACGTGCTGCCGGTCGTCGAAGTCATTCCGAAGCGCGCGTTTTTTGATTTCGCGGCGAAGTACACCGCGGG
>JACQHS010000048.1 GCA_016198915.1 Candidatus Omnitrophota bacterium | reverse complement strand
TGGTGTGCTTGATGATGACGCACGTCGGCTCCGCAAAGTCCAACAGGCAGCGCAGTGCGGCATCCAGATCGAGGAAGTTATTATAGGAGAGCTCCCTGCCTTGCAGCTGGCGCAGCGTCCCTAACCCCCAGGGACTGCCTGAGATCGGCACATACCAGCCCCCCCGCTGGTGGGGATTCTCGCCATAGCGAAGGTTGTGCCGTTTGCGGACCGTCACCGACGCCTGATCAGGGAGCGCCGGCGAGCCGGCCGCTTGCGCCGACGCGGCGTGGCTGTTCTGCGCGCCCAAAAAGCCGGCGATCGCGGTATCGTAGCGGCTGGTCAACTCGAAGGCGGCCACCGCCAGCCGATGGGTGAGTGGCTCCGGCAGCTGCCCGCGGCCCTGGCGAAGGGCGTCCGCCACCTCGCGGTATTGCTGCGGCTCGCACACCGTCGCCACGTGCTGGAAGTTTTTTGCCGCGGCGCGCAGCAGGGCGACCCCGCCGACATCAATCTGCTCAACGGCGTCGCCCAGCGAGAGCCCCGGCTGCGCAACCGCCTGCGCAAAGGGATAGAGGTTGACGACGACCAGATCGATGAGCCCTGCCGCGCCGACGGACCGCACATGGGCGGGGTCATCGCGGCGCGCGAGAATGCCGGCATGCACTTTGGGGTGCAGCGTCTTCACGCGGCCGTCGAGCTGCTCGGTGATCCCCGCGAACGCCTCCACCGTCGTGACGCGAAGACCGGCGTTCGTCAAGAACTCCGCCGTGCCGCCCGACGCGACGAGCTCCACGCCCAGCGCGGCGAGTTCCTTCGCAAACGTGTCCAGGCCGGTTTTATCGGAACAGCTCAGCAAGGCACGCTTAACGGTTACCATAGAGCTCCCTCTTCACCAGCGCCCGAAAGGCGCGGAGCAGGCGCTGCGTTACCGGCCCCGGCGAGCCTTTGCCGATGCGGCGGCCATCCACGTCGGCGACCGGCAGGACCTCCTTCAGGGTGCTCAGCAGAAACACCTCCGCGGCGTTATACACCTCGTGGCGCGTCAGCGGCGTTTCGCGGATGGGAATGCGCAGTGTTCCGGCCAGCTCGAAGAGGACATCCCGGGTGATCCCCGCGAGCAGCCCCAGGTGGCACGGCGGCGTCATGACCGCGCCCTCGCGGACAATCCCCAGGTTGCTGGCGGTGCTCTCCGTCACGTAGCCCATCGCGTCCACCCACAACGCCTCATCCGCACCGCGCAGCTGCGCATCGAGCACCGCCAGGACACTGCCGACCCGTGCCGAGTATTTCGCCTGCGCATCGATGGCCCCGATGGGAAACTTTCTCGTCGGCACAATGGCGAGTCGGATGCCGCGCCGGTAGGCGGAGGCTACTGGCACCGGCACGGGCTGAACCACGATGCTGGGAGCCGCAATCGGCGGTAGGCTGCGGCCGCGGGGCATCAGCGCGACGCGCACCATCGCCTCCTTGATGTCTGCCGCGACGAGGGCCTGCGTCAGCTGGCGCGCCAGCGTGCGGCGATCCGGCATGGGCAGGCCAAGATCCTGGCACGACGCGGCCAACCGTCCCAAGTGCGCCTCAAGGCGGAAGATGCGGCCCTCATAGGCCCGCATGGTTTCAAAACAGCCGTTGGCGGTGGTGTCGCGCGCCACGTTCCACGTTGACGGCTCAACCCACGGCGGCATGGAGGTCCTCTGTCGAGGCGCGCATCGCCTGCACCGCATGCGTTAACGCGCGGGCCTTGTCGAGCGTTTCGCAATACTCTCGTTCCGGAACCGAGTCGGCCACGATGCCGGCACCCACGTGAAAGGAGAGGGCGTGCCCCTGAATGATGATCGTCCGAATGGCGATGTTCAGATCCATCGACCTGTCGAACCCAAGGCAGCCGAGCGACCCGGAGTAGAGCCCCCGCGCGACCGGCTCCAGTTCACGGATGATCTCCATGCACCGCACCTTCGGACAGCCGGTGATCGTGCCGCCGGGAAACACGGCGCGGATGATGTCCGCCGCACCCAGCCCGCGCGTCAGGCGGCCGGAGATATTGGACACGATGTGGATGACGTGGGAGTACTCTTCCAATGCCATGAGTTCATCCACGGACACCGAACCCGCCTCGCACACGCGCCCCAGATCATTGCGCTCCAAGTCCACCAGCATGATGTGCTCCGCGCGCTCCTTTTCGCTCAGCAGCAGCTCCAGGCTGTTGAACGCATCCTCCTGAGGGGTCGCCCCCCGCGGCCGCGTGCCGGCGATGGGACGCGTATCCACGCGGCCCTCCTGCACGCGCACCAGCCGCTCCGGCGAGCAGCTCACCACCGCCAACTCGCCGCAGGCCAGATAGCACGCGAAGGGCGAGGGATTGATGCGCCGCAGCGCGCGATACAGTGCGAGCGGTTCCCCGTCCCAGCGTGCAGTGAACCGCTGCGCGAGGTTGGCCTGAAACACCTCGCCGTCCCGAATGAATTCCAGGGCTTGGGCCGCCATCGCCTCGTACTGAGCGCGCGTCATCGTGGGCTCAAGTGCGATGTCACCGGCGACCGAGCCGGGGGCCCCGCGCTCCGCGCGGGGTGGCGACGGAAGTGCCGCAGCTGGCGGTAGGCTGCGGCCGACCGAGCCGGGGGCCCCGCGCTCCGCGCGGGGTGGCGACGGAAGTGCCGCAGCTGGCGGTAGGCTGCGGCCGACCGAGCCGGGGGCCCCGCGCTCCGCGCGGGGTGGCGAGGAAGTGCCGACGCGCGATGGCGCGTCGGCCTCATCGATCTGCGCCGCGAGGCGGTGCAGGGCCTCGAGCGCTTCGCGCTGGGCCACCGGCTGGGGGCTGTGCGGATCGACAATGCTGAGCAACCAACTGCGCTGCTGCAGATGATCCACGAGGATGACCCGCTGCATGCCAAACCACAGCATCTCAGGTACGCTGGGTCCCGAATGTCGGGGGGCCGGCAAGCGCTCAATCCACCGGTTGAGCTCGTAACTGAGGAATCCGGTCAGCCCGACCGCCCGGCCCACCGCGCCGAGGCGAGCCCTGGCGGCCGCGGGGATTTGATACCGCTGGAGCACCTGTGTGAGCGCGTCAAGAGGATGTGCGCGGAACACCTGGGTCGAGCGGCTGGTGCGCAGCTCAACGCGATCTCCGCGCGCCGAAAGCACGAGCCACGGATCATAGGCCAGCATCGACCAGCGGCCGGTGACGGCATGATGGCGCGCGCTGTCGAACCAGATGACGGGCTCAGTGGGGGAGAGTGACTGGAGTATGGCCGCCAGCTCCGGGCAGCCGTCGAAGGCGCTTACATAGACCGCCAGCGGCCCAAGACGGAGTCGAACAGAGATCTGACGGGCCATAACATATTATTTTAACACAGCTCAGAGCTTGATGAGCAGCAGTTTGATCTTCAGGAGCCGCACGTTCTGCTTCAGGCCGGTCATCTCGCCGTCGAGGCGTGCGGCGTCTTTCAGCATCTCATCCACCTGCGCCTGCTGACGCACGCGCTCCTCCGGCGTCCAGACGGCGTCCTTGCGGTTCAACGCCTTGCGCAGCTGGGCGATGGACCGTCCGAGGCTGGCGCGCTGGATCCGCTTGGCGCGCAGCTCCTCGCTCGAGAGCGACAGTGCCATCGTCAGGCGCTGCTGATCCGGTTCCATGCGCTTCTTGATCTCCGACGTCTTGGCACGCGCGCTCGTTGCGGCCGCCGCCAGGTCCTTGCGCAGCTGGGAGATGTTTCGCTCAATCGTCGTCCGCTTCAGCTCCAACTCGCGCTTGGCCGTCTCGATGCGGCTGGAAAGCTCGCGGTGCTTCTCCAGGACCGCGGAGAACTCCGGATCGGCCTTGAGCACCTCTTTGATCAGATCGTCCCGCTTGGCGGGCGCGCAGCTCGCGAGACCCGCCGCCAGCAGGATCATCGTCAGCGGCCGAAGACACAACAACCCCGCACCCAATGAGCGGATGCGGGGTTGCGCCATCGAAACAATCACCCCACGCTACTGGATCAGAACGTACGACGGTTCAAGGAGCGGCGGACGCACGCCGTTGCCGTTAAACTGCTCTTCCTTGTAGGTAAAGAGCTTGCCGGCGAAATTACGGAGCGTCCACACGCCGTCCTTGACGCTCACGACATAGTTCGGCATCAGCGGGATCTTCCCGCCGCCGCCCGGCCCATCCACCACGAAGGTCGGCACCGCATAGCCGGTCGTGTGGCCGCGCAGCTTCTCAATGATTGCCAGCCCCGCAGACACCGGCGTGCGAAAGTGCGCGGTCCCCTTCACCGGGTCGCACTGATAGATGTAGTAGGGCCGCACACGGATCTTCAAGAGCTCGTGGAACAGCTTCTTCATGATGGCGGGCCGGTCATTGATGCCCCGCATGAGGACGGTTTGAGAACCCAGCGGCACTCCGGCATCGGCCAGCATCCCGCACGCCCGCGCCACCGGCTCGGTGACCTCCTTCGGGTGATTGAAGTGGAGGCTCATCCACACCGGCTTGTGCTTCTTCAGAACGCTGCACAACGACTCCGTGATCCGGTACGGCAGGGTCACCGGATTGCGCGTGCCGATGCGGACGAACTCCACATGCGGGATCGCCTTCAATTTCGTCAGGACGTCATCCAACCGGTCATCGGAGAGCGTGAGGGGATCGCCGCCGGAGATCAGCACATCGCGGATCTTGCGATGGGCGCGGATGTAGTCAATGGCCTGGTCGATGTTGGCCGAACGGCTGTAGCCCGCGGTCGTGCCGACGACGCGGCTGCGCGTGCAGAAGCGGCAGTACATCGCGCAGACCTCGACGACCAGCAGCAGGACCCGGTCCGGGTAGCGGTGGACCAGCCCCGGCACCGGCATGTGGCTGTCTTCGCCCAGCGGGTCGATCATGTCGTTCGGGCTGAGCTTGTACTCGTCTTCCACCGGCACCGCCTGGCGACGGATGGGGCAGGTGGGGTCATCCGGATCCATCAGGACCGCCCAGTACGGCGGGATGCCCATAATGAACCGGCCGGAGCGCCGAGTGACCGCGGCGGTTTCCGACGGTGTTAAGCGGATCACCTGGCGCAGCTTGTCCACCGTCTCGATGCGGTTGGTCATCTGCCAGCGGTACGTTGCCCATTGCGAAAGCTCCACGTCCTTCCACAAGGGAATGCGCCGATACGCTTGCTCCACGTTCACCGAGTTCACGCGTCTGCCTCCTGTGGCTCGCCTCTCAAGGAGCCGATGGTTGCGCCGGGACGCGCCCCGACAGCTCTTGAGTGCTTGCGTGTGGCTTCACGACCGCTTGACTGCGACCGTAGCGGAGCATGGCTAACTCCACGATCCGCTGAATGAGCGTTTCATGAGCGATGCCGGCCGCCGCCGTCATGATCGGGAAATTGCTGTCGCAGGGGCTCAGGCCCGGCAGCGGGTTGATCTCCAAGACAAACGGGGTGCCATCATTGCGCAGGCGGATATCCGTGCGGGACAGGTCGAGGCATCCTAGCGCCCGGTGGGCGCGCAGGGCGACGTCGTGGACCCGCGCGGTAAGCTCCGCCGACAGACGCGCCGGGCAGTGGAGCGTCGGGTTCAGCCCACGTGCCGCGTCGCCCTGGAATTCCTTCATGCGCCAGGTGTAGAAGAATTCGCCGCTGCTGCGGCAGGGGGAGAAGTCAATCTCCAGAATCGGCAGCGGCTCGGAGCCCAGGATGCCGGCGGTCAGTTCCCTGCCGTTGATGAACTCTTCCACGAGGACTTCCTGCCGATACCGCTCGTAGACGCGGGCGACCTGCCGCCGCAGGGTGGCCTCATCGCCGACCACGCTTTGGCGCCAAATCCCCTTGCCCGATCCCTCACGGTTGGGCTTGACGATCAACGGGAATGCCAGCGTTGGGTTCAGGGCGGTGGTCGGCGTCGGGAAGAGCTGCCAGCGGGGAGTGGGGATGCCCTCCGACGAAAGGATCTGCTTGGTCTTCGCCTTATCCAGCGCGATTGCAAGCGTCACGCTGCTGGAGCCGGTAAACGGCACGCGCAACGATTCCAAAATCGCGGGGACTTGCGATTCGCGGTTGGCCCCGTGCGTGCCTTCGGCGATGTTGAAGACGAGGTCCACGCGGTGGGTCAGAAACCACTGCGGCAGATCGGCCGTCGCTTCCACGAGATGGACGGTGTGCCCGGCTCGACGGAGACTCGCGCCGATCGTGTCGATGGTCTTCTGGCTGTCAAACTCCGAATCGACATCGAAGGGGATGCCGTCCCGCTCATACACTTCGCGCTTTAAATTGTACGTCAACGCGACCGAGTAGCTGATAGGGGGCTCACCTCATCTCGCATGCCATAACGCACCAAGGCCGTATCCAGGATGCGGTTGATGATCTGGTAATACGGCAGCCCTCGGCTCTTGGCGATATAGTTGAAGACGTCCTCTGTCGAGAGCGAGGGCAGCGGGTTGATCTCTAGGACGTAGGGATGGCCCTTGCGGTCCACCCGGAAATCCACGCGGCCGAAATCTCGGCATTCGACGGTCTGGTAGGTCCGCAGGGCCAGCTCTTGCATCTTCCGAGCCAGCGCCTCGGGAATCGGCGCTGGACAGACGTAGTCCGAGCCGGCGCGCAGGTAGGCGAAGTGGAAGAAGTTGCGCCCGAGGTCGGTCTTGCCGTCCAGCATGATCTGGCACACCGGATAGAGCTCCGGGTGCTCGTTGCCGATAATCGCGACCGTGAACTCCTCGCCTTCGATGAACTCTTCAATGAAGATCGGCGCCCCTTTGTAGGTTTGGGCCAGGTGCGCGACTTGCCGGTGCAGCTCCTCGGGCGTGTCCACGACCGATTTGGGGGTGAGGCCTTTGCTCGAACCCTCGCAGCGCAGCTTCACGATGAGCGGATAGGCCAGATCGACCTGCCAGAGCGCGTCCGGGTCATACACCTCGACGTAGCGCGGTGTCGGGATCCGCTCCGCGATGAGGACCTTCTTTGTCAGCACCTTGTCCAGGGTCAGGCCGAGTGTTAAGCCGTCGGCGCCGACGAAGGGGATGCGCAGCATCTCCAAGAGGATGGGCGCCTGGGACTCGCGGTTGCGGCCTTCGTAGCCCTCGGCGATGTTGAAGACGATGTCGACGTTGAACTTGCCTTTCTGCTCCAGCAGACGCCGGGCGTTGCCGATGCGCTGGACCTGATGCCCGCCTTCGCGCAGTGCTGTCTCGATATGGGCGACGGTCTCCTCATGGTCAAACTCCGCGATGATGTCCGGCGGATCGTCC
>JACQHS010000041.1 GCA_016198915.1 Candidatus Omnitrophota bacterium | reverse complement strand
CCGCTCGAAGAGGTCTTCATTCGCCTGACCACCCAAGAAGCAATCTGATGCACAATCTCTTCGCGTTGACATCCAGGGAGCTCAAAGCGTTTTGGTACTCCCCCATCGCCTACGTCGTGGGAGCGCTCTTCCTCCTCATGCAGGGATGGGTCTTCTGGCTGCTCTTGGCCGTCCTCAACGATCCGCGGGTGGACCCCTCGTGGACGATGGCGCAGTTTTTCTTCGGCGGCACGTTCTTCTATTGGTTCTCGGTCCTGCTCATGGCGTCGCTGCTGACCATGCGCACGTTCAGCGAGGAGAAGCGCACCGGCTCCATTGAGCTGCTGCTCACCGCCCCGGTCACCGACGCGCAGGTCGTGCTGGCCAAGTTCTTCGGCGCGTGGCTGGCGTACGCCGCGCTCTGGGCCTTCACCCTCATCTTCTTCTTTGTCCTGCGCTCCTTCGCGTCGTTCGACTGGGCCCCGGTGCTGACCGGCTACGCGGGGACTTGGCTCTTAGGCGGCGTGCTGATCGCCATCGGTGTGCTCGCCTCGAGCCTGACGCGCAACCAAGTCATCGCCGCCGTGCTCTCCTTTGTGACGATCATGCTCCTCTTCTCGGTCGGCATCCTGGATGTCTTCGTGCGCGATCCGGAAGCCAGCTCGCTCATCAAGTACCTCTCGCTCATCGACCACCTGGCCAGCTTCTCCAAAGGTCTGCTGGACACGCGCCCGCTGGTGTACTATCTCAGCCTCACCCTGATCTGCCTGTTTCTGACCGGCCGGGTCATCGGCAGCCCGCGGTGGCGCTCATGACGATGTGGAGGCGATTTCTCGCGTCGGGAAACTTCCTCCTCACCGTCGTCCTCATCGGCGTGCTGTTCATCATGGGCAATTACCTCTCCAGCCGCCACTACGCCCGGTGGGATCTGACCCGTCAGCAGTTCACCGCGCTCTCCGACCAGACCCGCCAGACGCTGACCCAGCTCGAGGAGCCGCTCTCCATCATCGTCTTCTATCAATCCAGTCATCGGCTCTACCCCCTGATCAAGGATCTCCTGGCGGAGTATGAGCGTGTCAGCCCCAAGGTGCAGGTCGAGTACGTGGACCCAGAACAGGACATCGCGCGGGCCCAGCAGCTCGTGAATGAGTTCCAGATTGACGTGAACAGCCCTGATGCGTTCCACCTCGTCATCTTCAAATCCGGCAGCCGGCACAAGTACATCTCGGACACCGACCTGGCGGATTACGACTACGCCGCGATGACCATGCAGGGCGAGCCGCGGGTCAAAGCCTTCAAGGGGGAGGCGGCGTTCACCTCGTCCATTCTCAGCGTGACCCAGGCCGAGCAGCCGTTGTTGTGGTTCACCAGCGGCCATGGGGAGAAATCGACCGCGGCGGCGGACACCGCCGGCCTGTCAGAACTTACGCGGTACCTCGAACAGCAAAATATCCGTGTCGAGGCGGTCAACCTGCTGCAGCACACCGAAATTCCCTCGGACGTCAAGCTCGTGGTCATTGCCGGGCCCACCCGCCGCTTCACGGAGCAGGAACTGGCGCTCCTGCAGACCGCGCTCGAGCAGGGCGGACGGCTGCTCGCGCTCATCGATCCGCTGGCGGACACCGGCCTGGACGGCCTGCTGGAAGAGTGGGGGATTGCGCTGGGCATGGACATCGTGGTGGATCCGGCCCGCCAACTCCCATTTGTCTCCGCCGCCAACCTGTTCGTCACGGATTACACGGAGCACCCGATCACGGAGAAGATGAAAACGCTCATGACACTCTTTCCGCTGGCGCGGTCCGTCCGGCCGACCCAGCCCGCCCCGGAAGGCATGACAGTAACGTCGCTGGCGCTGACGTCTGACACGGGATGGGGAGAATCGAAGACGTCGGTCGGGGTCTTTGAGTTCGATGCGGGTGAAGACCTCAAGGGCCCGGTGTCGATTGCGGCAGCCGCAGAGCGCGGCAGCGCAGCAGACGGCGGCGCGCCCACGCGACTCGTCGTCATCGGCGACTCGGAGTTCCTCATCGACGCCCAGCTGAGCAACGTGGGCAACCGGGACTTCCTCTTGGGCGCGGTGTTCTGGCTCATCGAGCAGGAGCAACGCATCGGCATCGGCCCGAAGACGATCGAAGCGCTCAAGCTGAACCTTACCGGCACGCAGTTGTCGAATTTCCTCTGGCTCAGCCTCCTCGCGATGCCGCTGGCCTGCGGCGGGCTTGGCATCGGCATGTGGTGGCGACGCCGGCGCTGATTGTCCCGCCATGAAGTGGAAAACGACCGTCGTTCTTCTCCTCGCCACCGTCGGTATCGGAGCGTTTATCTCGCTCTACGAAATCAAGCAGCCCTCGGTGGAAGAGCGCCAGCGGATCTCCCTCGAGCTGCTCGATATCGCCCCGGAATCCGTGACCCAGATCGAGATTCAAGGTTCAACCGCCGCGGTCAGCCTCAGCCGCGACGGCGCGCGATGGTGGCTCGGCCCGCAGCGGATACGCGCGAATGAAGAGCTCATCGGCCAACTCCTGAGCACTACCGCCCCGCTCATGGCCCAGCGTCTCCTCACCGAAACACCGGACAAGCCGCTGGACCTGGCCGCCTTTGGGCTGAATCCGGCAAAGGCCCAGCTCACACTCACCGCAGAGGGCAAGACCACGACCCTCCTGGTGGGTGAGACGACCCCGGTGCACAACAACCGCTACGCGAAGCGCGCCGACCAGCCGCAGGTCGCCATCATCGGGCCCATTTTGTTTGAAACCATCAACCAGCCGCCGGAGGCGTTTCGCGATCCCCTGCTGCTGCGCTTCGACACCTGGTTGGCCGATGCCGTTACCATCACGACTCAAAACCGCATTCTCGCCCTCACCCGCGACGGCACGGACTGGCAGCTCACCCAGCCGGTCAACGACCGCGCCGACCGCGCGGCGGTCATGAATTTCCTCAGCACCGTCGGCGGCCTGCAAGTCGCGCGCGTCGTCGAGGAAACCCCGCAAAAGGACCAGCCGTCTGCGTGGGGATTCGATGCGCCGCATGCCGAGATCACCCTGACGCTGCGGGGCGATTCCCCCTCGTTCCCGACAGTCTCCTTTGGCAAGCCGCTGCCGGATGACGAAAGCCTGCGCTATGCCAAGCGCAGCGATGAGCAAGCACTCTATGCGGTGGCAGCCGCCTCGGTGGACGCGCTGCTGCAGGACCCGAACAGCCTGCGCGCAAAGGCGTGTGTGGAGTTTTTCACCAGCGAGGTGACGAAGGTTGAGGTCAAACGCGGCGAGACCGGCTGGACCATCGAGCGCAAAGACGACACCTGGCGTTCGGTGTCAGACACCAAGCTTGGAACCGAGGCAGTCCCCGCTTTGGTGTCTGACACCGGGCTTGACGCGTCCCGGGTGGAGGCGTTCTTGAATACGCTGGCCGACCTGCGCCTGGTGGACTTTGTGGAGGAACAGCCGCAGGACCCGGCGCGCTACGGGCTGGCACCGCCCGAGGGGACGATCACCGTGTGGACCAGCGATCCTGAGAAACCGCAGCGGCTCTTGGTGGGAAGTACGATCGAAGCGTCAACGAACCGATACGGCCGCATCGACGGCCGCGAGCCCGTCGTGAGCCTTCCGGAAGCCGTCACCGCGCTCCTGGACACCCCGCTCGAGCACCTTCGCCAGCCGCCAGAATCCGCATCCCCCGAGAACATAACTCATCCTTGACATAAACTGCCGGGGACGGCATCCTCAATCATGATCCTAAAAGCGTTCATGAGAACGGTCAACGCCATTCAACTCAAGATTCGGGTTAATCGTCTGCTCAAGCTCTGGGAGCACTCGCCGGAGGTGCAGCGGCGCCTCCAGATTGCCGCTGACGAACTGCGCCTCAGAAAGGTCCAATCGCTGAAGGCGTTTGCGAAGGGGACGTTTAGCGGGAACTGATAAACCGGCGGGCGCGGAGGATGCGCTGGGCAACCGTGAGATGGGTCAGGATGGCAAGGAGGAGGAGGGTCCACCAGAACAGATCCCTGCCCAGCGGCTGCCAGGGCAGCAGGACGCTTGCGGCAAGACCGCCAAGAAAGAGGGTGCTGCGCTCGGCGCGCTCCATAAGGTCCGGCCACTCGAGGTTGGAGATGGGGACTTCCATGGCCGCCCGCGCCTTGGCGTAGCTGACCAGGAGCGTTCCGGCTAGGGTGATCAGCGACAGGGTCCAATAGCCGGTCACGACTGCCGCAGCCCCTACCACCATAGCGTCCACGTAGCGGTCACAGACGGCGTCAAGATAGGCGCCAAACTTGGTGACCCGCCCGCTGGCCCGTGCGACCGCCCCATCGAGAACGTCCAGGCCGCCCACCAGTGCCATGAGCAGGCAGAAGGGCAGGATGGCGGCCGTCTGCACGAACCAGAGGCAGACGGCGAGCGTCAGCGCGGGGCCGACGAGCGTGATGGCGGAGGGCGACACGCCGGTGCGGGCGATCGCCGCAGCGAGCGGCTCTAGCAGACGGTCGAGGAGGGACTTATAGCGAGTGGCGAGCACGTTCACTGCCCGGGCGTCGCGGGCGGGGAGATATTTGTCACCTTGACGTGGAAATTGAGCGTCTTGCCAGCCAAGGGGTGGTTCAAATCCAGCACCACACTGTTGTCTTTGACCTCGTTGATCTTGGCGCGGAAGTTCTGGCCGTCGGGATTGACCCCGCGCAGGATCAGCCCCACGGTCGGCGTCACATCCTGGGGCAGCTGTTCCTTCGGCACCTCGACAAACGCCGCCGAATCGACCAGCCCATAGCCGTCTTCAGGGGGGATGGTGACTTCCTTGGCGTCTCCCACGTGGAGCCCGGCGAGCTCACGCTCCAGGCCGGGGATGAGCTGACCCTGCCCGTGGATATAGTGAAAGGGACCGCGGTCTTGGGTGGTGTCCACCACAGTCCCTTCGACCGTCAAGGTGTATTCGAGCGCAACATCCATGTTGTCCTGGACAGTCTCTGCTATAGGGGTTTCCCCTGCCGGACTCTCTTCCGCACGCACCACCCCCCCCTGCCAGGGCGCCAGCGCCACGGCGACGATGATCCCTCCGATCCATGTCCTGTGTGTCACCTGAGCCTCCTTGCGTCTTACTACCGTAACGCATCCAGGTTCTAAAATCAAGCTCTGCTCAAACGGCGGTTAATCTGGTTGAAGATTGGCATAGAATGTGCTATAGTGAAACAAACTTCCTGCCCAATGGCGCTCCAAGCCAAGCAAACAATCCAACAGCGGCTCATGCTGGCGCCCAACGTCACGTTGGCGCTGGAAGTGCTCCGAATGCCCACCATGGAGCTGCACGCCTACCTCCAGCAGCAAGTGGAAGAGAACCCCCTCCTGGAAGTAAACGAATCCCAAGACGAATCACTGGACGAGCCTCCGGCCGAGACCAACGGCGAGGAGGAACCCCAAGCCGTCAGCCTGGATGAGGACTGGCTCTCCCACTGGGAGCAGGCCGGCAACGGCGAAGAGCCGGAGGACGACGCAGAGCAGGAGCGCCGGTTTACCGAACAGCGGCTCGTCAGGCCCCAATCGCTCCATGAATCGCTGAGGATGCAGCTGGGTTGCCAGCCCCTCTCCGAAGAAGAGCGCCGCGCGGGGGAAGCCGTGATCAACCACCTGGACGAGCACGGCTATCTCGAGGGCTCACTGGAAGAGATCGCCTCAGAGGTTGGCGTGGAAGTGCCCCTGCTTGCAGCCAGCCTGAAATTGATTCAACGCTTTGAGCCGCTTGGAGTTGGCGCCAGGGACCTTCGAGAGTGCCTCATGATCCAGCTTGAGCAGAATGAGGCCTGCGGCAGCCTGGCCTACCGCATTCTGCAAGATTACTTCCCCCTCTTCGTCCAGCACCGCTGCAGCGGCATCGCGAGCGCCCTCAACGTCCCGTTGCAGGAGGTGGAAGCCGCGTGCGAGTGTCTCAAGCAGCTCAACCCGAAGCCGGGCCGGCTGTTCTCCGGCGACCTGCCGCCGTCGGTCAT
>JACQHS010000043.1 GCA_016198915.1 Candidatus Omnitrophota bacterium | reverse complement strand
TCAGGATCCTGCCGCAGCAGCGAGCGCAGCCCGGCGGCGAAGGTGACGCCCGCCTTGAGGTTCACTTGCGTCTGCCGGATCAGCGTCATCTGATACTCCACCGGGTCCTCGATCGTCATGAGGTTCTTCGCCATCGAGCTGATCTGGCCGAGTGCGGCATAGAGCGTCGTCGTCTTTCCGGAGCCGGTCGGCCCGGTGACCAGCAGCATCCCGTGGGGCCGCTGGATGAGCGACTCGAATTGGGTCAGGTTCTCCTGAGCAAAGCCCAGGTCGGTCAGCTTCAGCGCCACGGCCGATTGATCGAAGATCCGGATGACGATGTTCTCGCCGGAGACCGTCGGATACGTGGAAATGCGCAGATCGCCGGCGCGGCCTTCGGGCGGCAGGCTGATATGCCCGTCCTGCGGCAGGCGGTGCTCGGTGATGTCTAGCTTGGCGAGGATCTTGATGCGGCAGGCGAGCGCCTCGTGCAGGCCGATGGGAAACATCTTGATCTCATGCAGGACCCCGTCGATGCGAAACCGCACGCGCGTGCGCTCGCCGTCCGGCTCGATGTGGATATCGGAGGCGCGCGAGGCCATCGCTTCCGCCAGGAGCGCGTCAACGAGCTTGATGATGGAGACCTCATTGGCCGCTTCGGCAGGCGGCTTGCCCGCGAGGGCCGCCGTGGCCGCTTGGTCGAGTGCGGGGTCAGACTCCATGGGGCTTGACCCCGGCTTGGGCGGCCGGGCCGCGGCCTCCTCCACGATCTGCATACCATAGTGATGCTCGATGGCTTTGCGGATCGCGTCCGGGGTGCTGACGACCGGGTTGATGATCGGCAGGCGTGTGGCGGCACGCAGGGCGTCGATCGCCACGGCGTTCCAGGGATCGTCCATGGCGGCGGTCAGCGCGCTGTCGATGCGGTGCAGCGGCAGGACCTGATGCTTGCGGGCCACCGCCTCCGGCACGAGCTTCAGGGCGGCGGCGTCAATTTGGTACTCCTTTACGTCGATGAAGGCGACTCCGGCCGCTTCAGCTTTGAGCAATCCCACCTGCTCCAGGGTGAGTTTCTTTGCCTCGAGCAGTATCGACGCGGTGTCTGACCGCTGGGCCTGGGCTTTGGCAATCGCCGCGACCAATTCGGCCTCCGTCACCCAGCCCTTCGTCACGGCGAGCTGCAGCCACTGTTCTTTGACGGTGAGCAAGGCGGCGACACTCCTCATGGACGTTTCTCCGCCATGAGGGCTTCGGCCTTCGCAATGAGCGCCTTGCCGTCAAACGGCTTTGTCACGTACGCATCCGCCCCGACCGACTCTCCCATCGCTTGGTCCTCCTGCCGGGAGCGCGCTGTGAAGAGAATGATGGGGATATGATGAAACTTCTGATCGAACTTCAGGAGGCGGCAGACTTCATACCCGTTGAGGTTGGGCAACATGAGGTCGAGGATGATGAGATTCGGGTGCTCCGTCCGCCCCTTGTGGAGCGCTTCCAGCCCGTCGGCGGCCGTGATGACCTGGAACCCTGACGATTCAAACCGCAGCTGCAGCGCCTGCCGCAGCTCTTCGTCGTCATCGACGAGCAGCAAGCGTTTCGAGGAGGAGACATCGGCCGCGGGCGGATGCTCGCAGAGCGATTGAATGGCTGCCGCATCCTTTGGGGAAATCTGCGTAAATTCGAGGCCGAGCTTGTAGCTGTGGCTTTCGCGGTCGACTTTTTGAAACCACGCGACCGTCCCGATGATGTCAGCAGGCGCCGTACGCCCCGGCAAGGTGACCGAGCAGGCCAGGAGTGCGCCGACCGGATAGCGAGTGGCGCTGTAGAGGCACAGGCCGCCGAGGCTCAGATTGACCGACACCGTCCGTTCCCGCGGCGCGTCGGGGGCCGGGTGGGTCTGGCCGGCGGCCAAGGGAGCGACGGCGACATCCAGCGCCATATTGAAGCGCGGGAAGCGGCGGCGTTCTGAGCCGTTCTTGGGAGATGTGGGCAGCGGCATCGTGGCCATCGTGGCAACCAGCAATCCCTGATGGAAACGCGATCGGCACGTTAGTGGGCGTGCCGGTGCATCTGGGTTTCAAGCCAGTCGTCGAGTACGTCCCGCTTGAAACGCCACTGACCGCCGATTTTCGCCGCGGGCACCCGGCCTTCACGCGTGAGCTTATAGACCGTCATGACGTGGAGCCCAAGGTACTGCGCCACCTCACGCAGGGTCATGATGCTCTCTTTATTATTCCGCGCTCCATTCTTCTTCATGCGTCTTGCGTCACCTGCCTTTCTATTTCGAAGTATACATAACGCCAAGATCAATATTCAATACTTTTACTAAATATTTATAATTACTATAGTAACTTGACATATGTTGATCGGACGGTTTAAGGAGGGGGAAATCGCCTGGTAGTGCGGACAATGATCCGGGCGTGCGACAACTGGGAGGCTATTGGTATCGGTCGATTACAGCGTCCCACAAGCCTTTGGCTTTGAGGAGGTGGTCAATCACTTCTCGCACCGCTCCCCTGCCCCCGGGATTCTGGGTGATGTAATGGCTGATGCGGCGAACTTCCTCGACCGCACCCGGCACGGCAACGGCCAGGCCCGCGCGTCGCAGGATCGGCAGCTCCATGAGATCATCCCCGATACAGCAGACCTGCTCATCGCGCAACCGCCAGCGCTTGAGGAGCCGCTCATACGGCGGCAGCTTCATGAGCGCACCCTGAATGAGGATATCCACCCGCAGTTCCTTGGCGCGCCGTTTCATGAGGCGGGAGCTGCGCGCGGTGATGATGGCAGATTTCAATCCGGATCGATGCCAGAAGACGAGGCCCGCCCCATCTTTGACGTCGAAGAACTTCAGCTCGTCCCCGTATTCGGCGTACACAATCCGCCCATCGGTGAGCACACCGTCCACGTCGATGACGAGCGCGGTGATGTTGACCGCCCGCTTCTGCACCTCGGGGGAGAATCCGTGGCCGAACGGCATCCGGTTCAGACGAACCCGGCTTTGAGGAGGTCTTGGACGTCGAGCAGGCCGACGGGATGCCGGCGGCGGTCCACAACGACCAGCTCATCAATCTTGTGCTCCCGCAGGACACGCAGCGCTTCCTCCGCGAGACAGTCAGGGTCGATCGTCTTGGGGTGCCGCGTCATGAGATCGCTCACGCGCATGTCGATGAGCTGGCGCGCGGCATCCAGATGGCGCCGAAGGTCGCCGTCGGTGAAGATGCCGGCGAGCCGTCCCCGGCCGTCCACGATGCTGGCACTGCCCGCGCGGGCTTTCGTGATGGCGAGCAGCACCGACTTGACCCTCGCCGACTCCCGCACAATGGGGTGAGCTGCACCCGTGCGCATGAGATCCCGCACGCGCAACAGCAGCCGGCGTCCCAGCTGCCCGCCCGGATGCAGGAAGGCGAAGTCGCGGTTTTTGAAGCCTTTGCGCTCGGCCGTGACGACAGCGAGCGCATCGCTCATCGCCAGCATCGCGGTCGTCGAAGAGGTGGGGGCGAGGTTGAGCGAGCACGCTTCGCGTTTGACGCTGACATCGAGGGTCACATCGCTGTGCTTGGCCAAGGTGGAGCGGGTGTTGCCGCTCATAGCAATGAGCCGCGAGCCGATGCGCTTGATC
>JACQHS010000042.1 GCA_016198915.1 Candidatus Omnitrophota bacterium | reverse complement strand
GATGGATCCTCGTCGACGACGAGGAGCGTATGCACTGTCACAGCAATCCTCCCACGTTACGCGAGGGGCAGCCGCACGGAAAACGTGCTCCCATTGCCGGGTTCAGACGTGACCGCAATCTGACCGTGATGGGCTTCGACGATGCGTTTGACCAAGGCCAGCCCCAGCCCGGTGCCCTGGACCTGCTGATTCGCAGGGTCCGACACACGGAAAAATTCTTGAAACAGCTTGGGCACATGCTCGGCGGCGATCCCGCAGCCGGTGTCGCTCACCGTGGCCAGGACACAGGCGCCGTCCTTGCGCAGCTGCACGCGGATTTCACCGTCCTTCGGGGTGTATTTGATGGCATTGGACAGGAGGTTGAGAAAGACCCGTTGGAGGTGCTGAGGGTCTCCGGTCAGCGTGGTGACCCCGTCCAGGTCCGGCGTGTACCGAAGACGCTTCGCCTCCAGCTGCGGACGGACCAAGTCCTGGACCGTGGCAAAGAACTCCTCAACCGCAATGGGGGCGCGTTCCATCGTGACCCGTCCCGATTCGATGCGGGCGATGTCGAGGAGGTTGTTGATGAGCTGGGTGAGCGCATCGACATGTTTCTCGATTTTGGCCAGCCGGTCCTTCTGCGGCTTCTCCAGGGCGCCGAACTGGCCGCTGCCAAGCAGGGACGCGTAGCCCTTCACGGCGGCCAAGGGGGTGCGCAGTTCATGGGACACCGCCGAGACAAAGTCGCTCTTGGCTTTGTTGAGCTGCAGCAGCTGGGCGTTGGCCTCTGCCAGCTCATAGGTGCGCTGGCGAACTTTGCGCTCCAGCTCTTGTTTCGCCAGCCAGGGTTCTTCATAGAGCGCAGAATTCTCGACCGCGGAGGCGAGTTGATTCGTCAGGATGGCAACGAGTTCTTCATCGGCCTGTGCCGCCACGGATCCGCCCAAGTCGCGTCCGAGCAGCAGGCAGCCGGCCGGGCCGGCCTGGGGAATGACGCCGGCCATCACCGCGACAGGGACTCCGAGCAGGTCAAGGAGCTGGCGCTCCAACGGCTCGCCCACCCCGTCGGTTTTCAGCAGCAGGGGAGCCGGATGCGTGAGGAGCTGTTTGAGGAACGCGCTGCCGGTCAGGCAGCGTGTGAGCTGCTGCGCGGCCTCAGGGGTGACGCCGATCACGGAGTGCCACGCAACACTCTCGGATGAGCCGCACAACCCCAGCAGGCCCTTGGTGAACCCAAAATTCGTGACGCTCTCGGCATCCAATTTGCTGTATACTTCTGCCGGATGCAGGCTCACCTGGAGCTGCCGCCCCAACCGCTGCAGGGCCATGAGGAAGGCCAGCCGGCGGTCGAGTTCCTCTTGGATCCGGTGGAGATCAAAGTCCGTTCGAATGATGAGTTTCGCCTGTTGGTCGAGCTGGTTGTAGGCCTCCTGCAGCCGCCGGAGTTCCTGGGATTGACGGCCGGATTGCAGCAGCTTGACGAGGACAGCCCCCGCGGCGGCTCCCACGACCAGGATGGCGGCAGTCATGATCGGCATCATTACGTCCCCAGGGCGATGACCAGGATGGCGCCTGTTTGCACGACGGTCCGCCCAACGATCGAGGCGGTTCCCAGCGGCGCTTGCTCGCCGTAGGTGTAACAGCCGATCAGCGGCGTGGACGGGCCCACGACCTGTCGGAGAACGGCGATTTCCTCGGCCGCTTGCTGCTGCCCGAGCAGTTTGCGGCGGGCGACGGAGTCAAACACGATGACGGCCGCCGCGCGATTGAGCGGTTTCAGGGCATCCTGCGCGGCGCGGCGGGCCGCCTCCAGCGCGAACTCTCTGCTGCCAATCATCAGTTGGAGCCACGAGCCTTCCAAGATCTCCCCGCTGCACGCGAGACTGCCGTCCTCTTGAAAGGACACGACATTGCGCAGGAGCCACTGATCCTCCGTTTCCCCCTGAATCCCCAGCGGGTACGCGCTGCCCTGCCGCGTGAAGCCTTCGTGCCGCATGCGCTGGACCACGTCCGGACCGAAGTATTCCTCATAGACGGACGCGGCCGGATGCCCGTCGAGTTCCACGAGGATGTTCGCGTGCGCGCGGGTGATGTGCCTCGGCTTGCTGATGGGCGCAAAGCCGTGTTGAATACCGACGCCCATCTTGCCTTGCCCGCCGAACACGACCCCGACGAGCGCATCGCTGACGACCTGATGACCAAGGTACTGGTAGGTCCGTGAAAATCGCAGATCGTCCCCTGCCAGCCCTCCCACGATGAGGAAGCTGGTTCCCAAGACTTCCTGCGCGCCCCGCACGACTTCCGCGTAGCTGGTCGCCAGCCCGTCGCCGAAAAAGAGAAATCCAATCCGCTGTGTGGCGGATAATCCTTTCACGGCGTCAAACGCCGCTTGCTGGCCTGCCCTGCGCGGATCCGCCGCGATCCCTTTGCCGGCCCCGAGGCCCCAGGCGAGGGTGACCGATGAGAGCAGCAGCACCGCGCAACTGTGAGTCAGCGGACCCGACGAGACGATTTCCCCGGCCGTGCTTCCCCCGATCAGTGCTGCGCTGCCCACGACTGCACGCACCCCGCGCACGAGCTGGGCCTGATCGAACCATGAGGAGCCGAACACCAGAGTGATCTGCGGCCCAAGCGGCTGCAGATGTTCCCGCGCCATCCGAGCGGCTTCGCTGCCTGCCTGGAACGCGTCGGATGCCGTGCTCCACCCGATTGAGGCGTTGATTCCATGCGACATACTACTTTGAGTATATCTGATATCTAACCCAATCGACCAACAGGGGTTAAGTCGAAACTCGAGGAGAGTGGACGAGCGCTAGCGGGGTGCGGCGACAGAGGGTTTTCTGTGCCGCTTCGACGCGTAGAGCGATTGATCCGCGGCCTGGAGGATCTCCTGCGGGCTGTCATCGTCTTGCTCCACGCGGCTGAGCCCCACGCTCAAACTCACCGGGGGCAGGCGCCGCGCGGTTCCTCCGGGGACGGCAATGCTGACCCGCCGCAGTTTGTCCGCCACCGCCTCGGCCTGCTCCAGGCTCGTTTCCGGCAGGGCGATAACGAACTCATCGCCGCCGAACCGCGCCAGAATATCTGATTGGCGCAGGGCGGTCTTGAGCTCCTGGGCGACGTGTTTCAGCACGAGATCCCCGGCGGGGTGACCCAGCCGATCGTTCACCTGCTTAAAGCCGTTGACGTCGATCATGAGGCACGCCAGCGGCCGCTGGTAACGCTTCGCGCGCTCGCACTCCCACGCCCAGCGGTCCAGGAAGAACCGCCGGTTGTGCAGTCCGGTGAGCTCATCGGTGACCGCCATTTGGCGCAGCCGTTTCAAGGTCCTCCGCAGGGCCGCGGTGCGCCGTGTGACCGCCCGCTGCAGCAGCCAGGTGCGGGCGGTCAGCAGCCAGACGATGATCGTCACGCCGAGCCCGGCGACAAGGCTCAGACTGATAAGGAGCACGTTGAACCATGAGAGGGCTTGCACAACACGGGTGCTGCCCGGCTGCATCTGGAGCGTCCAGCGGGCGGAGTCCACCGCTATGTGATCCTCCTCGAGAATCGGCCGCTGGTCCTCGGTCCCCGGCTGCCAATGGCTCGAGCGATACAGCAGCGTGCCCTCGCTGAGCACCTGGACCGGCTGATGGGAGGGCAGGTTGCTGGCGATGAAATCTTCCAGCAGCGGCTTCACATCGAAGGCGCCGATGACCGCGCTGCGCCGCAAGGCGGCGGCGTTCAGCGGTTCCAGCATGACGAGGAGCATCCGCTGCGACCGCATGGCGGCCACGAACGTCGAGGGCACGCGCCAAATGCCTCGAATCCGCGTGCGCTCAACAATGGTCCGGTTCAGCTGGGCGAGCTCTGCGGGTGAGAGTCCCTGTGGACCGGACCACCACTGCGGCAGCTGGCCCTCGCGAATCACGCCGGTGCCCAAGAGGTGGCGCGTATGCTCCGTGGCGCTGGTCCCGAGCGCGTTCAACTGGGCGGACGTTAAGTCCGCCCGCCGGTTCAGCGTATCCCGCAGGAACGTGAGGGTGCCGCGCCGGCTGGTCAGCGCCCGCAGCAGCTGCTGGGCCGTTTGCGTCACGACGGAGCGGGTATCGGTTTCGAGCGCCCGCTTGCCCCGCCACCGGGTGACGCCGATGAGTCCCAGCAGCGAGCCGCTGACGAGGAGGGTGACGACGCTGGCGATCATCACCTGCCGATAGCGTTGGGTATTGAAACGAGGACTCAAGGTTCGCAGGCGGGCCGGGACGTGCATGAGTCTATTCTAGCCCCGGTCAATCAAGGGCACAATGCTGGAGGGAATTAAAAGCCAGGAACTGACGTGCAGCCGGTCGGGGGCTTCTGCTTCTTCACGTTCTCAAGGAGGGTTTCGGCTTCTTTGAGCGCTTTGGATTCCGCGTCCTGTTTGGTTGTCCCTTCGGCCTTCACGACCCAGGCGCCGGGGTCCGTGTTGTCAATCGTGGTACGGTACGTCGCCCCCAGCCGATAGGTGACGATGCGGATCGGCCAGCCCGCCAGCTGCATTGTCCGTTCTGAATATTCTTCCGGTTTTGGCATGATCGTCAGAGACTTGGCGGGACGTTTCTATTTTTGCGATCGTATCGGCTATTGCAAAAATAGAAATGTCCCAGCGCGTCTACGGTTTCTCGACGGGTGCTGCGACGAGGTTGCCCCACTCGGTCCAGCTGCCGTCGTAGTTTTTGACGTTCTGGAAATTGAGCAGGTACTTGAGGACGAACCAGGTGTGGCTGGACCGCTCGCCGATGCGGCAGTAGGCGACCACCGGCTTCTCGCCGGTGATGCCGGCAGCCCCGTAGAGCTGCCGCAGCTCTTCGACGCTCTTAAAGGTTCCATCCTCGTTGCAGGCCTTGCCCCAGGGAATGCTCGCAGCACCCGGGATGTGGCCGCCGCGCTGGCACGTT
>JACQHS010000039.1 GCA_016198915.1 Candidatus Omnitrophota bacterium | reverse complement strand
TCTGTGCTTCTGTGTGGTTTCTGTGTCATCTGTGGTGTCTCACGTTGGGTCCGCAAGCGGCTGAAACAGCAGCCACTGGCTGGGAAACCGGGTCAGATACCGCTCAAGAATGGACGCGTACTGCTGCGTCAACCGCTGCATCGCCGAGGTGCTGCGGTCGTCCGGCTGCGGCCACATCGGCGGCTCAAAGCAGAGGCGAAATTTCCACAAGCCTTCCCGCACGAGAAACGTCGGCACCAGGGGCGCTGCGCTGCGCAGGCTCAGCATCGCCGGCCCACCGGGCAGTGTCACGGTGCGCCCGCAGAAGGTGGCCGGCAGGCCGTGGCCGGCGAACGGCTGATCGCCCAGCACCCCCAGCAGATGACCGTCTCGAAGGCAACGAAGGCTCTGGTGGATCGCCTGCTCTCCCACGGGAATGATGCCGATTCCGCAGCGGTGCCGCTGGTCGTTAAAGATGCGGTCCGTCCGGGCATCTGCGTGCGGCAGGGCCACGGCGCTGAGCGGAAACCCCATGCGCCGGATCAGCACCGCCCCGACTTCCCAGTTGCCGAAGTGCGCCGTCAAGATGATCACCCCGCGGCGGCGCCGGTACGCGGCGTCGAAATGGTCGTAGCCCTCGACGTCCACGGACGGCGACGCCACACGGTGGACCGACAAGAACTCCACGAGGTAGCGCGCAAAATTGCGAAACACCTCACGCACGACCGGCGAGCGCTCCGCCACCGGCGTACCGAGCGCCATGGTGAGATTTGCTTGCACCGCCCGCCGGTCGGCGGCGGACAGGCTCCACTGGCAATCGGCGAGACGCTCCGCGCACCGGAACCCGACCATCGGAGGCAGGCGCTCCGCCATCCACTGCGCCATCCGCCAGCCAGCGTACTGGAGACCCATCGTCACGCGCCCGGCGCGATGAGCTCATGGGGTGTGACGGGTGCACTCCTGTGGCTTCCATCCGCGAGATCACACAGCAGCTTCGCGACGTCCAACGCGGCGGCAGGCCGCGCGAGCTGGCCGCATCGTTGCCGCAGCATCTCGAGCCGCTCGGGGTTGTCCAAGAGATCGCGCACGGTTTGCCGGACCGTGTCCGGGCCGCTCGCTTGCACCGCCGCGCCCTGCGACAGGAGGTAGCGCGCGTTATAGGCCTCTTGGCCGGGGATGGGATTGATCATCACGAGCGGCAGCCGCTTGGCGAGCGCTTCCGAAGTCGTCAGCCCTCCCGGCTTGCTGATCAGGAGGGTCGCGATCTCCATCAGCTCAGGAATCTGCTCGGAAAAGCCCAAGGGAACCACGTGATGGCGGAACCGGTGCTTGAGCATCCACGCCAGCAGGGCTCGGTTCGAGCCGGTCACGACGACCAGCTGGCACGGGTGCGGCAGGATGTCCAGATTGAGCAGGATCTCTCTCAGCGGCCCAAAGCCGCTGCTGCCGCCCATGATGAGCAGAATCGGCTGCTCAAGCTGCAGGCCAAAACGCTGTGCGACCGCCTCACGAGGGTGCGTGTCCAGGAACTTCAAGTCAATGGGAATCCCAAGGACCTGGACCCGGGAGGACTCAATGCCCCGGCCGAGAAATCGCTGTTTGACCTGCTCAGAGGGCACGACGTACACGTCCACCCGCTCGTGAAACCAGTAGAGGTGCGGCGCGTAGTCGGTCAAGATGCCGACGATGGGCGCCGGGAGCCCGTAGTGCTTCTTGAAATCGGCCACCATGCCGCAGGGATAAGCCTGCGTGCAGGCGATCGTATCCGGCCGCACCGTTTCCAAGAGCCGGCGCAGCTTGGCGGCTTGGTACCGATGGAGGAGGACGCGCAGCTGCTGAACCTGGCGGTGGACGGACGGGTTATCGTAGAGGTACTCCCAGACGTCAGGTTGGTGGCGGATCAGGGAGTAATACGAACGGGAAATCGCCCATCGGACAAAACGGCTGGTGTACGTGAAAGCGTCGACGTTGGTGATCGAGGCGTTCGGGTCAAGACGCCTCAGCGTGTGCTCCAGGGCTCGGCTCGCCCGGAAGTGGCCCGAGCGGGGGGTGACGTGGAAGAGCAAAAACCGGCGCCCCGTCATTTACATCACACCACAGAACCACAGAAATCCACAGAGGCACAGAGCATGCTTTCCGGCCTCCTCTGTGACTCTGTGGGGATTCTGTGTCATCTGTGGTGTCCCCTTTAGTCTTCCATACGGAGGACCCTCTGGATGCGCGTGACCGCTTCACGCAGACGCGGCTCGGGTTCGACGAGGGCGAACCGCACAAACCCTTCCCCGTAGTCGCCGAATCCGCTGCCGGGGGCGATCACCACACCCGCTTCCTGGACGAGCAAGGTGGCGAACTCCAACGAGGTCAGCGCGCTGAACTTGAGAGGGATCTTGGCCCACACATAAAAGGTCCCTTTCGGCATGGGGATGTCCCAACCGATCCGCGACAAGCCGGGCACAAAGACATCGCGGCGCTTGTGATACGTGTTCACGACCTTCGTCACGCAGCCCTGCGGGCCCAGCAGCGCCTTGATGGCCGCCCACTGGACGGCCCGAAAAATGCCGAAATCGATGTAGCTTTTCGTCTTTGCCAGCGAGGCGAGGATGTCGGCGTTGCCGACGGCGAACCCAAACCGCAGCCCGGGCAGGCAGTAGGATTTTGACACGGTGTGAAACTCCACCGCCACGTCCTTGCTGCCCTTCACCTCCAAGAGGCTCGGGGCTCGGTGGCCGTCATACATGAAGTCGGAATAGGCGAAATCGTGGACCAGCATGATCCGGTGCGCCTTGGCCCACTCCACCGTCTCCCGGAAAAATTTCAGATCGGCCACGGCGGTCGTCGGGTTATGCGGGTAGCTCAGGATGAGCATCTTCGCCATCCGCAACACGTCCCGAGGGATCGCCCGCAGGTTCGGCAGGTACTGGTCCTCCGCGTGGATGGGGATGTTATAGAGGATGCCGCCGGCTAAAATGTTGCCGTTGAAGTGCACCGGATAGGTGGGGTTGGGGACGAGTGCCACGTCATCGTGGTTGAGAAACGCCAAGGACAAATGCGAGAGCCCCTCTTTCGAGCCGATGAGCGGCAGCACTTCGGTCTTCGGGTCTAACGTGACGCGGAACTTGCGGTGATACCACTCGGCGATGGCCTCGTTCACTTTCCGCTCCACCTCGCCGTCCTTGCGCGAGTACCGGTGATTCTCCGGCTTCCGGACCTGCCTGGCCAGCTCGTCCACCACATGTTTCGGCGGCGGCAGATCCGGATTGCCCATCCCCAGGTCGATGACGTCGATGCCGCGAGCACGCGCCTGGGCCTTCAGCTCATCGAGGATCGTGAAGAGGTAGAGCGGCAGCCGCTTGAGGCGGTTGGCCTCCTGAAACACGCGGCGGTCGTTCCGCTGCCGCTCGCGTTTCGTGCGCGCGCGCAGCTGTGCCTGGATGTGTCGGACTGACGGATGGCCTGTCATTGGCCTTTCACCGCCTCGACGGCGTGATAGGAGCTCCGCACGAAGGGGCCGGCGCTCACCCACGAGAATCCGGCCTCGTCCGCGAGCGCCTCGTAGCCGGAAAACCGCTCCGGGCTGATGTACTCCATGACCGGCAGATGGTCGGCATCCGGCCGGAGGTACTGGCCGATCGTCACATGCGTGACGCCGGCGGCGCGAAGATCGTTGAACGTCCGCATGAGCTCATCCTGGCGTTCCCCCAACCCGACCATCACGCTGGATTTGATCCGGCTCGAGGTTTCGCACGCGGCAGCGACTCGGAGCACGTCCAGCGACCGCCGGTAAGCCGCCTGCGGCCGCAGCAGAGGCGAGAGCCGCTCCACCGTCTCGACGTTGTGCGCGAAGACATCCGGCCGGCCGTCCAGGACGAGGCGCCGGATGAGCTCCGCCCGTCCGTGGAAATCAGGAACGAGCACTTCGACCGTCCGGCCGGGGTTGTGCTCGCGGACCGCGCGGATCGACGCCACAAAGTGACCGGCGCCCTCATCCGCCAGATCATCCCGCGCGACCGAAGTGATTACGACATGGTCCAGGCCCAGCCGCTTGACCGCCTCCGCCAGGCGCCTCGGCTCATCCTCGGCCACCGGCTCGGGCCGGCCGTGGTCCACGGCGCAGAACCGGCAACTCCTCGTGCAACGGCTGCCGAGAATCATGAACGTCAGCTGGCGCTGAGCATAGCACTCGCGC
>JACQHS010000036.1 GCA_016198915.1 Candidatus Omnitrophota bacterium | reverse complement strand
CCGCTGCTGCTGGGCGTGCGTCATTGCCAGATACAGGATGCCGTCCTGGTGGTACTCAACCCTCACGCCGGAGCGGCGCTCCAGATGCCGGACCCATCGCGGATACATCCGCCGCGCCGCCTGGCAGAGGTCGAAGAACGGGCCGGGACGCTCCAGGTCCATCTGGGCGGAGAGGATGCCGGCGGCCGCCGAGGAGGCTTCGGCGCCGATCGCCCCGCGCTCAATCACCATGACGCGCTGGCCGCGCCGCGCGAGCTCTTCGGCCAAGGCACAGCCGATAATCCCTCCGCCAAGGACAATGATGTCTGCCGATTCCATCTGAGATGGAACTATTATAGAAGGATAAATCCCAAGCACCAAATAAACACCAAATTCCAAGCACCAAGCACCAAACAAAACTGTTCTGGTTTGGTTATTGGAATTTGGGGCTTGGAATTTATTTGGGATTTGGAATTTGGTGCTTGGTGCTTTCGAAGGTGTCGAACGAGGAGAGGATCGTCTGCAGGCGCTCGGCGAGTTCGCTCACCGAGCCGGTATCCTTGTAGAAGACGCTACCAGCACCCCAGAGGCAGCAGTCGTCGATGACGCTGCGCTGCAAGGTATGCTCTACCAGCAGGACGACGTGGGTCTGCGACAGCCACGGCACATCCCGCATGGACTTGAGCACGTCCAACCCGTTCGTCCCGGGTAAGGTGACGTCCAGGAGGATGATCTGCGGACTCCATTGGCGGGCCCTGGCCAACCCTTCCCGCGCGGTGAGACGACACTCGACCGCGAACTGCTCCCTCATACAGCGCGCTTGGTAGGCGCTCGCGAGAATGGCGTCGTGGGTCACGATGAGCAGACGAGGGGCCATCGGGCTAGGGCTTGTTCACGGCGGCGGGTTCGGTGCGAGCCGCCGCAGGCGCCTTCGAGGCCTGCGGGAACACCACGGCAAACGTGCTGCCGTTTTCCAATTCGGTGGAGACCAGCGTGACATCTCCATGCATCGTCTTCGCCAGCTGCCGCGCCACGTAGAGGCTCAAGCCCCTGCCGCGCAGCAAGGTGCCGAGCTTCGGTTTTGCGAAGAGCTGGCCCAACCCGGACGTCTGGATGCCGACCCCGGTATCCGCGACGGTCACGATCACCCGCTCCTCCTGCAGGGAGCAGGTGACGGTGACGCCGCCGTGTTCGGTGTACTGGACCGCGTTGCGCAACAGCGCCGTGAAGATGCGCCGCAGCTGCCCCGGATCCGCCGCGACCATCAGCGAGTCGTTGCCCTCCCGTGAAAGCCGCAACCCCTTGCGCGTCAGCTCCTCTTGCACCTCCTGCTCCGGCAGCGACAAGGCGTCATGGAGCATCACCGGCTGGAGGGTCAGTGGAAACTCTCCTTGCTCAAGGCGTGCGCCGTCGAGCACGTCCGTCACGATGCGGCGCAGGCGCTCGTGCGTCTTCGTGACGTCTTTCAGCGCCCTCAGGACCCCTGGTGCCAGCAGGCCGTGATCGCCGTCGAGCAGCGTCGTAATCAGCGCGTTGAGGCTCGCCAGCGGTGCGTTGAACTCGTTTGCCAGCAGCGTCAAGGTGTCGGCGGAAAACCGCTCTGGTGCTTGGCCCATCGACGCCTCAGCCAGCAGCCGGCGGGACTCCTGCAGCTGGCTTCGCGCGGCGTCAAGCTGCTGCTGCTCCTGGACGAGCTGCCGCCGGCCGGTTTCCATTTGCTCCCGCTGGCGCTCGATCGCCGACCGCTCTCCCTCCAGCTGATGCTGCAGCGTTTCAAGCTGTTCCAACCGGAGCGAAATCTCCTGTTCCCGACGGGTCGAAGCCTTCGCGTGGTCCTGCTGGCTCTGCGCGACCACCTTCTGCTGAGCCTCGAGCTGCTGCTGCAGGCGGGTTAACTGCTGCTCGCGCTCCTCAAGACCGCGCACGCGCGCCGCCAGCTTGTCTTCCTCTTGACTGAGCAATTCATCGGTGCGGGCGTGCGTTTGCTCCCACTCCTGGCGCTGCTGAGCGAAGGCGCGATGCTGCGCGTCGAGCGTCTGCCGCTGAGTGAGAATTTCCCGTTCGCGCGCCGCCAGGGCTTCTTCTTTGATGTGCGCATCCCGCTGCTGCTGCCGGCACTGGGCCTCGAAGGCCCGCTGCTGCTTGTCCAGCGTGCGCTGGGCCGTCTCCAGTTCCCGACGGGCGGAGCGCAGCTCCTGCGTTTGCGCGCGCAGCTGCTGTTGGCTGGCGGATCCGATCGTTTCTTGGCGGGCCTGGAGGCGCTGCTGGGCGCAGGCGAGCTCTTCGCGGGCCGTCTGGAGCCGACGCGCCTCCTCGCCGACGGACTGAAGGCGTTCGGCGAGCTCTCCCTCCCGCTGGCGAAGCTGCTCGAGGATCCGCTGACGTTCGGTGTCGAACTGCTGACGGCCCTGCTCTAGCTCATGCTCCCGGCGGGTGAGCTCCAGCTGCTGCTGTTCAAGCTGGCGCTCATGCTGGGAGAGCTGGCGCCGCTGCTCGGCGATCTGCTGGCCCTGCTCCCGCAACCGCTTGGCTTGGGCTTGGAGGACTTTGCGGGCGTGCTGCTCGAAGAACCCGTGCGGCGATGCCGTCACCGTTTTGGCGGTCCGGTCGCGGCTCTGCTCCCACTCGGCCTGCTCGCGAGCGAGGGCTTGGCGCTGGGCATCGAGCTGCTGGGCCCGTTCGGATAACTGCGCGTGTGCTGCCTCAAGCTCCGCCCGCTGCGCACTGAGTTGATCAGATTGTTCCTGAAGCGCGGTGTCCCGCTGCTGAACCTCTTGGGTGATGCGCTGCTGTTCCTCACTGATGAGTCGCCGCTGGTCCTCCAGGGCTCGGCTCTGCTCCTCGATCTGACGCAGCCGGCGCTCGAGGTCTTCTCGCGCCGCCTCTAGCTGCTTACGCGTCTGCGTGACCTCGTCGGTTTGGGCCGCGATCTGCCGTTGATGTTCCTTGAGTTCGTCTTCGCGACGCGAAAGCTCGTGGTCCTCCGCTTTCAGTTTGGTTTCCGTCTCCGTGCGCAGCTGCTCCCACGCCTGCTGCTGCTGCGCGAGCCGCTGGTGGGATTCTTCCAGCAGCCGTTCGCCGTGACGCACCGTCTCGGTGCGCTGATCCAGCGCCTGAGTCATGCGTTGCTGCTCCGTCGCGGCGATCTCCTGGGCCGCACGCAGCTGCTGCTGCTGGCGGGCGACCTGCGCGGCCTGCGCGTCGAGAGCCGTCTTCATCTGCGCGTGCTCTGTGACCCACCGCTCGCGCTCCGCCACCAGAGCGCGCTGCACGTCATGGAGTTGGCGCCGTTTGGCATCGACCTGGCCCATCTCATCGCCGGCGCGCTTGAGGCTGGCGAGGAGCGTTTCCTCCAGCTGCATCAGTGACTGCGTGGTCTGCTTGCGCTGGGCGTCGAATGCCCGCTTGGCGGCATCCAGCTCGCGCCCCTGTTCTAAGATGTTGGCTTCACGGTCATCGAGGCCCTTCACAGTTCGGGCCCGCTGCTGCTCCCAGGCGCGCTGCTCTTCATCCAGGTGATGCTGGAGCTGCTGAAGCTGTGCGGTGCGGC
This sequence comes from Candidatus Omnitrophota bacterium, assembly GCA_016198915.1. Lineage (GTDB taxonomy): Bacteria > Omnitrophota > Gorgyraeia > Aquiviventales > Aquiviventaceae > JACQHS01. Next base: position 6,750 of record JACQHS010000036.1, on the reverse strand, counting down.
TCTGGGCGTCGCGCACCTGCTCGGCAAGGGCCGCCTGCTGATCCGTCAGCTGCTGCGCGGTCTGTGAGCGCTGAATCTCCCACTGCTGCCGTTCTTGCTCAAAGCGCTTGCGATCAGCGTCGAGCTGGCGTTTGGATTGATCCAGCTGGAAAACCCGCTGACCCAATTCGCGGTGTTCGCTCTGGACGGTCTCGCGCTCCGACGCCACGGCCTGCTCGCGGGCTGTGATTTCCTCATGCCGCTTCTGCAGCGTATGCTCGTGCCGCACGACCCACCGGCAGAACAGCGACACTGCCGCGGCGACCGCGAAGTACCACACGGCAATGCCCAGCGCGTGGATCAGCCAGGCGGAGCCGGTCAGCAAGTGCGCCCACGAGACGCCGGTATGCGCCTCCGACAACCACTGCAGTCCTTGGGCGATGATCAACGCGCAGAACAGCGTGCAGGACATCCAGGCCATGACCATGCCGCGCCGGAAGGCCCCGAGCGGAACGGGAATCGCCGGCTGCCCTGCGGGCGCTGCAGCCGACGGCTGGCGATTCTGGAGAATCTCTGCCGCGATGAGCACGAGATAGAGCCAGAAGAGCGGGCTGAGGGCCGCTCCGGTCACGCTGATGATCGCGGTGACCAGCAGGGAGAGGACAACGCTGTTGAGCCAGAGGAGGCGGTTCAGGGAACGCGCGGCCTGGGCGCGACGGGACAGGCGAACCAGCAGGTAGGACCAGAAGAATGTAAAGAAACCAATAGCGATGATTCGCTGAAGAGCCGCGGCATCCTGCCAGCCGCGAATCGTCATAGCGGTGATGAGGGACACCGGTGTGGCGAGGGCAATCCCGCGGGACCATCGGTGCAGGGGAGCCGCCACAGATGTGAGGTCTACGGAAACGTCGCGGCGTCGCTGCTGGGCGAGCCGCGGCAGGAGCCCTTCAAACGCCGCGCGGCGCGGCTTGTTCGCAATCGCCATCTCTCTGCACCGGACTTAGTCAAGCTCGCGCCACGACACCACTTTGACTTTGTAGAGACCGACGGGATCCAGAAGGTCGTCCAGGGACTCGTCGTAGTGGATATGCGGCTCGCCTGAGGTCACGACCTCCTGGGCGATCACCGACCCATAGATTTCCGCATTGCCGCCGATATCGATATGGGCGTTCGGCGCGTACATCCCGCCATAGAACTCCGTCGTCCCTCCCAGGCTGCCATCGATGGTGGCCTGCGAGGCGGCCGTGAGGAGCATGGTGAGGTAGCTCGGATTGCTCGGAACGCCGATGGTGGTGTTGCCGGTCGCATGAAAATAATTGGTCACATAGACCTTGACCGGCCCATCGGTCGTCAGGGTGGCACCCCCGAGGACCGACAGGTTGTTGAAGCAGTAGGCGCCCACCGCCGCCTCAAGGACGTACGTCTGGTTTGCATTGACGGTCAGATCCGTGCAGGTCAAGCCGCCGGGGATCACCACTGCCGGCATGGGCAGTGCTACCGACTGCGACACCAGCGGCGGGCTGCCGGTAATTACGGCGGAGCTCCCACTGATGGTGACTACGGTATTGGGATCCGCCACATTGGGGCCCACCGCAATCTGCCCGTTGATGATGACGCCACCGTCTACGATCACCCCGCCGAAGGCGGTTGAGTTGGTCCCGATGTCGCCGTTCTGTCCGGCGGTATTCGGATCGTAGGCGCCGAGGCGCGAATCGTAGCTGTCGGTGATGACATCGCCGTCGAGATCCACCCGCTGATTGCCGAAGAGCGCGAATTGGAACACCGAGGTGGGCGTCAACTTCGTGATGGCTTCAATGTTGCGCTGGATCGTCTGATGCATCCCATGGCCGTTCACGACAAATTCCAGCGTCCCTCCGGTGGAAGTGACCTCAGCCCAGTAGGTGCCGCCGGCCATGGTCACGGTGGCGAGATTGTTGAAGTCGCCCACGTGCTGATTCAGCATGGCCGCATCGAGAGAGGCTTCCGCCAGCGAGAGCGCCCGATGCCAGGACGCGGAGATCTCGCTGGTGCGCTCCTCATGGACGCTGCGAACCAAAAAGGCCGAGCCGATGATGGTTAACACAAGGATCACTCCCATGGAAAAAATGATGATCAAGCCGCGTTCGCGAGCCATCTTGAACAACCTCCTCTCCGGGTGGCAAGGCACACTGAGAGACGCGATGTCCGTGCGGGCGACGAACTCTGAGGGCAACGTGCTGAGGGAGACGTGCTGAGGGCGTTCGACGTCCTAACTACTTGAAGTATACCATATTATTCAATCTGAGGCGCGTCTTCAAGCTGCAGGAACTGTGGCGGGATGTAGGCGGTCAGGTACACTTTGCCTTCACAGTAGAAGACCACGCCGTGCTGCTGCGCTTCCTGGGCATGGATGCGCAGGAGCACCGGGCGCTCGGTTCTCCGCCGGGCGACGCTGAGAGCGTCCTCGGCCGTGGGGCTCACGTGGACCATGCGCCGGTCGAGGGGACGCAGACCTTCGGCTAAGATGGCGTCGGCCCGCGAGGCGTCGGTGCCGTGATACAATCGTGCCGGAGGCGCAACCGGCGGGCCAGGCGGATCCACCGCGATGGAGTGGCCGTAGCGGGCGCGCAGGCGGCTGCCGGAAATCTCAAACCGCTCCGAGCCGCCCGCGTCGATCAGCTGGCGCAGCCGTTCGGGCGCCACCCTGGGGTAGCGCCGCGCGGCGACGTGCATGAAGTCCTCCAGCGCGACGAACCCTTGCCGGTCCGGCTGCAGGCCGTAGCGTGCCGGGTTATGCCGCAGCACGTAGGCCATCCAGCGGCTGAATCGTTCCGCGTCAAATTCGTAGGGCACTAATGGCGGCATCGCGCATCTCTCACGTGAGCCAGGCGCAACTCCTCACGCACCTCCGACGGCTTGAGGGCGAACGGCATCCCTTTGAGAGCCCCCAGCGGCTTACGGCTGCGCAGCACTACGTGATGACCCATTGGCGCAGGTTGGGGTTTGACGTCGTCACGGATGCATTGTCGTACTTGGGCCGGCGCTTTGTCAATCTCATTGCCGCGCGCAGCACGGCCTCACCCACTCCGCGCCTCATCATCGGCGCCCATCTCGATACGGTCCCTGGAACGCCCGGGGCGGATGATAACGCCAGCGGTCTTGCGGCCATGCTCGAACTTTCCCGGATATTCGCCGCTCACCCCGTGGATGTCCACCTGGAGTTCGCGGCCTTTACGCTGGAAGAGCTGGGGATGCTGGGCAGCCGTCATTATGCCCAGACCCTGCACGCTGCCCGGCAGCCGGTGCTCGGCATGCTGTCGTTGGAAATGGTGGCCTTTACGGAATCGGAAGGCCGGCAACGCTACCCGTGGTTTCTGCGAGGCCGGTACCCGGCGATCGGCAATTACATCGGCCTGGCGGGAAACCACCGTTCCCGTCAACTGCTCGAGACGACGGCATCCGCCATGCGCTCGATCCCGGGACTGCCGGTGGAAACGATGACGGTGCCGGGCAACGGCTGGGTCTTCCCGGAGTGCCGGCTGTCCGATCACTCGCCGTTTTGGGACGCCGGCTACCCCGCGGTCCTGGTGACGGACACGTCCTTTTTCCGCAATCCGCACTACCACCAATCCACCGACGCCGTTGACACCCTGGACCTCGACTTCCTCACCAAGGTGACGCAAGGGATCGTCGCTCTCATCGAACGCTTAGGTTGAGGGCTCTTCGTGGAGGTGGACGGCGCCGGAAGGGCTCGTCCGCAGCTGAAATTCCCGTTGGAAGGCTGGCGCGGCAAGAATCATGGAGATAGACGACATCGCACCCGTCGGAGAAGCGGTAAGCTGATCCGGCGCCTGCAGGATGTCCAAGCCCGGGGGCAGCCAAATCGTCTGCTCCACCGATTCTTGCGCCAACGGCGCGTCGTCGACGGCCGTGAGCTGCAGCCGCCGTGCTGAAGCGTCAATGCGCATCGTGAAGGTCCGCCGGGCATTGAGGGCGCGCAGCCGCATGTGACGCACCGTGCTGGCGACCTCGTGCATCGTCATCCGGTAGCCCCACAACTCCGCTTGACTCCACATCCACCGGTGGGCCTTCGCCCCGACGAGGCTCACGAATCCGATGCTCGCGATGAGGATCAACGTTTCAACCAACGTCACAGCCCGCTTCATGTCTCAGGCCCCGCTCGTCACCCGGAGGACTTCCTCCGGCGTCGTCTGCCCCAGCGCAACCTTCTCCGATCCGTCTTGGCGCAGGGTTTTCCACCGCCGCTGGAGGAGCCGCGCACGAATCGTCTCCGTTGGCGCTTTCTCCAGCATCAGGCGGCGGATGGTCTCATCAACCACCAACAGTTCATAGATCCCCGTCCGGCCGCGGTACCCGCTCATCCGGCAGGCTTCGCAGCCTGTACCCTTGCAGTCTGGGCAGATTAGGCGGACGAGCCGCTGGGCGAGAAACGCCAGAATCGTCGAGGACATGAGGGACGGCTCGATCCCCCACTCGAGCAGCCGCGTCACGCCGCTCACGGCGTCGCTCGTGGGCAGCGCGGCGAAGACGAGGTGGCCGGCCAGCGCCATCCGAAGGGTGAGGTCCGCGGACTCGTAATCGACCGCTTCCCCGACCATCATGACGTCCGGGTCATGCCGCAGGAGGCGGCGCTGCCCCTCCGTCACGCTCAACCCGCGCGTGGGCGCTACGGGAATCTGGGTCACGCCTTTCAATTCGCACTCGACGGGGTGCTCCAAGGCCACGATCTTGCGATCCGGGGTGTTGAGCCGCGCAAGGCAGGCGTACAGCGTCGTCGTGGTGCCAGATCCCGCAGGGCCCGTCACAAAGACGACGCCGCGGGGCTTCGTGATGATCTGTTCCAGCGTGTGGAGGTCATCCGGCAACAGACCCAACTGCTCCAGATCAAGCAACCTCGTGATCGGTGCGAGGTGCAGCACCACGCTCTCGCCGTGGAGGGACGGCATGACGGACAGGCGCAGAGCCAGTGGCTCCTGGCCGACGGTCGCCTGGAAGCAGCCCTCCTGTGGCCGTCGTGTCTCGACGGGGTCGAGCCCCGAGAGGCTCTTGAGGTGTTCGACGATCGCCGGATGGAACCGGCGGATTTCATCGGGCACTGGAACGTTGACGAGGCGCCCGTCGATCCGGTAGCGGATCTGCAGGGCATCACGGAACGGCTCGAGATGCACATCCGACGCCCGGGCCCGAGCAGCCTCTACGAGCAGCTGGTCCACCAGCCGGCTGACCGAGGCGTCTTCACCCGAGCGCTCGATGCCGGCGGCCGGCTCCGCGGCCCCTTTGGCGTCGACCGGACCGTTCTGGGGTGAAGCCTCCAGAATTTCGCCTGCGGGATCGGTGCCCACCCCGTAACAGCGCTGGATCGCCGCTTGGATGTCCGCCTCTGTCGCGAGCACGATCTGGGCCTCCAAGCCATGACGTTCCCTCAGGTCGTTCAGCAGGCACCCCTGCAGCGGATCAGACATTGCCAGCGTGACGGTCTTGCCGGACACCCGCACCGGCATGCACCGGTAGTGCCAGGCCAGACGCGCCGGCACGGTCTGCATCACGCGCCGGTCAATGGTCAACTGCGCCAGACGCACAATGGGAAGCTGCAGATGCTCGGCCAACCCCTCAAGGAGCTGCTGTTCGGTGAGGTACCCCAACCGAATGAGCGCCTGGCCCAACAACTCGCCGGTCTGCTGCTGTTCCCTCAGCGCATGGTCCAGCGCCTGGGGGGAGATGAGGCGTCGCTGCAACAGGATATCGCCCAATCGTCGGGTCATCGCCTAGTCCGCGGAGAGGTTCGTGCGCGATTGGATGAACGCCGCAAGATCCTCCGGCTTCACCAGCCAGCCGCCAATCTTCGTCGCCTTGATCTGGCGCGCACGGATGAGCTGCCGCACCCGCTCTTCGGTCAATCCGATGCTGCGGGCGACTTCGCCCACGGTCAGCCACTGCCAGGAGGGCAGGCCGTTGGTCGGTTCAAAGGACAACGGTCCGGACATGCGGTGATGTCGCGTGGTGGTGCATGGTGCGGTGCGGCGGCGTCTTTTTTTGCATCCGAGACACAAAAAAACACTGCTTTGGGAAGTATGCCTGATGGGTGACAAACGCGTCAAGAGAGGGGGGAGAAACGGAAGGCGCGAAACAGCCACGCGGCGAGCCATCCGACGAACGGCGGCACGGCGACGGAGGCGAGGAACCGGACGAGGGCAATCTTCGGACCTAGAATCGGCAGCTCCCACACGATCAAGCGGTTTAATCCAATGAGCGCCCACGCGGCGATGTAGGCGCAGACCGGCCCAACGCCAGCCCCTTTCGAGAGGAAGGAGGCGAGAATGGGAAAGTGGGTGAACGGACCGCCGGGGGTCAGCATGCCCGCCCCCGTGCCGATCAAGAGTCCGGTCGCCCCGGAGCCGTGGCCCATCCATCGGCTGATGAGCTCCTGCGGCAGCAGGACGTGGAGAAACCCGGCGAGCGCGAACCCGAGAATGAGATTCGGCAGGACGCCGAGGAACAGCTCGCTGCCGCTGGTCAGCGCCTGGCCCACGCGCTCTGGGCCTCCGCTGCGCCAGGCGATCACCGCAGCGATGGCGACCAGCGTTCCGATGATCAGCCACGAGCGCCACATGGACTGCAGCGGCGGGCCCATCACGCTTCTGTGTCCGAAGACCGCGCGAGGAGGCGCTGAATGGCACCGATGAGATCGCCGCTTCCGAGGAATTGAAAGGCGATGCGTCCGTCACGGCCAAGGAGATACGTCACCGGGATACCCCGGACCCCATACGCGTT
>JACQHS010000037.1 GCA_016198915.1 Candidatus Omnitrophota bacterium | reverse complement strand
TGGGGTTTCACATCCAATTCCATTGCAACAACTTCCTGGACACCGTCGATCGACTGGTCGAATCCCGCATTGATTGGGAGCAGTTCGCCGTCAATCGGCGCGACCATCTGACGCTCATTAAACCCTTCCCCATCAGCCTCGCGGCCAACGATCTCAGCGGGCCACCTCAAACCCACACCCCCGCAACGTTGCTGCGAGAAAGCGTGCTCAAAGAACTCGGCGTCAGCGCGCAGTATCTCGGGGTCGGGGTCGACCGAATCGATTACACCAAAGGGATCGGCGAGCGCTTTCGCGCCATTGAGCGCTTCCTGGAGCAGACTCCTAGCGCCCAGGGCAGGTTCACGTTTGTTGAGTTAGGCGCACCGAGCCGAACGCTGATCAAACGATACCATGACTTAGGAGCTGAGTTAGATGCGGAGGCGGATCGGATCAACCGGCGATTCCAGACGCGGACGTGGAAGCCGATTGTGTTCTTGAAGAAACACCACACCCATGCGGAGATCGCACCGTTTTATCAAGCCGCCAATCTGTGCCTGGTGACCTCGCTGCATGATGGGATGAACCTCGTCGCCAAGGAGTTCGTCGCCGCAAGGGCGGATGCTCAGGGCGTGCTCATCCTGAGCCAGTTTACAGGCGCCTCCCGCGAGTTGCGGGACGCCCTGATCGTCAATCCGTACGACATCGACCAGACGGCCGAGGCGATCCGATTCGCCCTGACGATGGAACCGAACGAGCAGCGGGCGCGGATGGAGCGCATGCGCCAGACAATTCAGGAGCATAACGTCTACCGCTGGGCGGCCAACCTCATCAGCGAGCTGACCCGGCTGCGTCCCGCACAAGAAAGTGGGACTTCGCTTCTCGCGCCTCAGGCGAGATGAAACCGCTGTGCGTGTAGTGGCCCCGCCTGATAGCGCAGGTTCCCGCTCCCACACAAGAACGCCCAGGCTGCTGGATCGGTCTGGGCGTTCCTGCTTCGCCTAGAGTTCTCGGCGGCCCTCTAAGGCGCGGGCGAGGGTCGCTTGGTCGGCGTATTCGAGGTGGCTGCCAACCGGGATGCCTTCGGCGATACGGGTGAGCCGCAGTCCCAGAGGTCGGATGAGTTTGGAGAGGTAGGCCGCAGTCGTCTCGCCGTCTTTGTCCGCATCGGTCGCCACAATGACTTCCTGGATCGTCCCCTCCGACAGCCGGCGCATCAGCTCGTCGATCTTCAACAGCTCCGGGCCGATGCCATCCAGCGGCGCGATCGCCCCGAGGAGGACGTGATACAAGCCGTGGTAGGCGCCGGTTTTCTCCAGGGCGAGGACGTCCTTCGGTTCCTCAACAATGCACAGCACCGATGGATCGCGCGAGGCATCCTGGCAGATGGCGCAGCGGTCGGATTCGCTCAAATTGAAGCACACCTCGCAAAACCGCAGATGATCCTTCACGTCCGTAATCGCCTGGGCGAGCTCGCGGGCTTCCTCCCGGTTCGTCCGTAATAAGTAGAAGGCCATGCGTTCAGCGGACCGCGGGCCGATGCCGGGGAGTTTCTCCAAGGCTTCCAGGAGCTTCATCAACGGACGGGCGTACGACAGCATCACGCGGTGCGCGGGGGCTGATCCAGGATCGTTGCGTTGAACAGTTTCACGATGTCCTGCACGATGGGCGGGGCGGATGACGGCTCGGCGGCCGGCGGCTCTGACGAAGATTGCGCAGCGATCGGTTCTGGTAACGTCGCATACTGCACCGTGATCGGCGCCTGACACAACTCTGCCCACAATCGCTCAATAAGACGCCGGTGCTCGAGCACCGTCAACACTTCCTGATGGAGCGCGAAGGCCGGCAAGCCGATCGTCAACAGGCCTTCTTCCAGATGGAGTGGTCTGGCTTCCGCGAGATAGGCGGCCAGCGACATCTTTTGCGCACCCAGCCGCTCCAAGAAGACGGGCCACTGGGCCGCGAGCGCTTCCGGCCGTGGCGGTGTCGGAACCGGCTCCTGCGGCTGACTCGCTTGGACGCTGCGGGCCGGCGGGCTCGCCGGCGTCGTCGATGACGGCGGAGGCAACGCGCCAAGCTGCTCCAGCCGGCGGCTGATCTCACTCAGCGACTGCCATTGTTCACGGCTGGCGAGCTTGATCACGACGAGCTCCAGAATCGTCTGAGCCATGGGGCTGCGGCGGATGAGATCATAGGCGCCGCTGAGCACTTGGAGGCACATCAACAGCTCCGGCTCAGAGGAGGACTGCATCTGATCCGCAAGCCGCTTGAGGTAGTCCGCCGGCTCATCGATGAGGCGCAACAGCAGCGCTTCTCGCCCGGGCGCCTGCCGGGTGCTGGCCACGATGAGGAGGTTGCGCAGGTGCCGCAGGAGCCCGGCGAGCAGCTGTGAGGCGTCCTTGCCCTGCTCAAACTGGCCCTGGAGTGCCGCCAGCGCCTTGGGGACCGCATGGTCCAGGATGGCCTGGCTCAACGCCCAGAGCGTTTCCGACTCGACCGTTCCCACGAGGGCGGTCACATCGGCTTCGGTGACCGCCCCGCTGACAAAACTGGCCAGCTGCTCGAAGACCACCTCGGCGTCACGCAGGCTGCCGTCGGCGGCGCGCGCAATGGCATAGAGGGCCGGCTCGTCCGCGTGAATCTTCTCCGCCTTGGCCACGCGCGCCAGCGCCTTGACGATGACGGATGACTCGATGCGCCGAAAATCGAACCGCTGGCAGCGGGACAGGACGGTCGCCGGCACTTTGTGGGGCGCGGTTGTGGCGAAGATGAACTTCACATGCGCCGGCGGCTCTTCCAGCGTCTTCAAGAGCGCGTTGAACGCCTCCGCGGTCAGCATGTGCACTTCATCAATGATGTACACGCGGAAGGCGCCACCGGTCGGCGCAAACGGCACAGACTCGCGCAAATTGCGGATCTCGTCAATCCCGCGGTTGGAGGCGCCATCGATCTCCAGCACATCCAGGCTATTGCCCGCCGTGATCTGCGTGCAGTTTGCGCAGCGGTTGCAGGGGGTGGCGGTTGGGCCCTGCTCGCAGTTGAGGCACTTGGCGAGGATGCGCGCCGCCGAGGTCTTGCCCACGCCGCGCTGGCCGGTGAAGAGGTAGGCTTGCCCCAGGCGTTTGGCGGCGAGCGCCTTCGTCAGTGTCGCCGTGATGTGCGGCTGGCCGATGAGGTCGTCAAAGGTCTGCGGCCGGTATTTGCGGGCAAAGGGTTGGTGGGTCATCACGTTAGCTCAGAGAACGGAGAGGGAGGGATTCGAACCCTCGGTACGAGATTTCTCCCGTACAGCGGTTTAGCAAACCGCCCCCGTGCGACCTCTTGGGTACCTCTCCGATATATTTCTCATACCGCTCACGGTATCTTGGATTGTGCGTTCCGACCAATGCAAAATACCGTACAACCGAATGATGGGAATGAACCCAGACCCGATGTCTCTTCCGATCGTAATACGCCAAGATGCCAAGTCCACCCAGCGTTTCCTTTACAAATTGACACAGTGCGGGAATTGTACCTGCAAAGGCAAGTTTTGGATACGCGTACCAGGTTCCGTTAACTCGGTAACGATGCTGAAAGATACACCCATCGGTATCCATTAAACCCCGCAGGCAAGCCGTTCGATACCTTAACTTCTCTTGGATCCATCGCGGCACCGTGGTGAATCCAGCTCGCTTCCGGCCACGACATATGCCCATGGTTTCCAGGAATTCCACTAACGCTGTGCTAGAGACGACGACATCGCCTGAACCGCGTGCTGGAAGAAATTGCTGTACGGGCTCAATGCCAAAGAGCCGCTCGATGAGTTGGTAAATAAAATCGGCGTAGGGGCGATCCAAATGTGGGTTGTACGAAATCGTGATCTGCCATGAGTTCCGGAAGCCGCCATCGCCAAGGAACATCCCGACAAACTCAGCCAAGGACACACTATACCTTGGTTGATGTATCGCTTTCCTTGTTATGATCCGCCATTTCTTAGCAAGGCGCGGGTCGCTGCGCAGACGGGCTTGGGTAGCTAATCCACCCCGGCGCCGGCTCTCTAGCGTACCTAGCGCCCCGTAGCGCTCGAACCGACGAATCCCACCGAGCCTAGATGCCTTCGCAACACTCCAGTGCTCCTCTAACAGGGTGAGGCCTGTTGGCCGAACAAGGTCCGCAAGGCGACACAAGCGCTCCAAGGCGTGCTCGGTGAGATTCCATTTCTCGCGTCGCCAGTCCCGCACTGTCCTCCCACAGACACCGATCTGGTCGGCTAGAGTCGTCGTGCTAACACCCGTGAGGCACAGGATGTCCTCGATGAACGCGCGTTGCTGGCCAGGTTGGAACTTCACCCTCATAGGGAGCCTTAAATTTCCGTTTGGACGCCGGCGGAGGCCTTGCGCAGGAGCGCGTAGCACTCTCCCGCGAGCACCTCTCGAACAATCTCCAGCCGGCGGTTCAGCCGCTCGTTGCTGGTGACATCGATGACTGAGCCGCAGGCGCCGGCTTTCGGATCCGCCGCGCCATACACCAATCGCAAGGCGCCGCTCAAGAGGATCGCGCCCGCGCACATGGCGCACGGCTCCTGTGTCACGTAGACCACGGCCTCCGGCATTTGATCTGTCTGCAGGGCATTGGCCGCCTGGGTGATCGCGATGATCGCGGCGTGCGCGGTCGGATCCCGCAGGAGCCGCACTTGCTGGTGCGCTTTGGCGATGATCTGGCCTTGGTTGACGATCACCGCGCCGATCGGTCGGTCGCGGGAGGCGAGCGCCTGCTCGGCCTCCTTGAGCGCTTCGCGCATGTACTGCTCGTCAGGCTTTGGGGCAATGTTCATCGTCTCTCGATTTTTTAAGAATAGCGCGCTCGCCGAGATTTGAACTCGGAACCCTCAGCTCCGCAAGCTGATGCTCTGTCCAGTTGAGCTACGAGCGCAAGATGGCGGAGAGGCTGGGATTCGAACCCAGGAGCCGCCTTGTGGGCAGCTGCAC
>JACQHS010000040.1 GCA_016198915.1 Candidatus Omnitrophota bacterium | reverse complement strand
TGGGGGGTGTGTTGGCTTGAGGAGGCGTCACCCGGGACCATCGTGGAGCTCGCGACGTGGTTAAAGCCCTCCCGCCCCATTCCTACCGGGCTGCTAGTGTTTGTCGAGCGCAAGGTCTTCCTGGACGGCGTGAGGAACTTCCTGGAAGAGTGCGAACGCTATCCTCAACAAAATCAATAGGTTGCACCAGGGATTGACAACGCCTCGGAAGTTGCTATACTAGCCCCCACTTGTCTCTAGATCTTGAAGGAGGTGAACGAGATGAAGTCCGTATCACGCATTGCGGTGGGTGTGGCCCTGGCGGTTGGCGCCGTGGGACAGGCGGCCTTCGCCGCTGAAGAGGGCACCACAGCGCTTCCCACGCTGCTGATTAAAGGGGAGGTGGTGTCGCTGGATGCCAGCGACCCGGCCGGCAAACTTCTCACCGTCAAAGATCGCTACGGGTTCGAAACCCCGATCTACCTGACCCAGGACGCGCACGTCATGAAAGGCGGGGAAACGTTTGATCTCGCCAACCTCGGGACAGGGATGCCGGTTGAGGTGGAATACAACTTTGACATCAATACCGCAAAGCGCCACGCGGTCAATGTGAAGGTGATCGTGCCCGCTGAGGCGGCGCCGGCCGTCCCAGCCCCTGTCGAAGCTCCCGCGGCCTCTCCTGCTGAGCCGGCTGCGGCAGTTGACGTCATGGCACCACCCGCTGAGCCTGCGGCAGCCCCTGAGACGGTTGACCAGCCAGCCGCGTCACCCAGCGAGACACCAGCCCCTGCGGCTCAGTAAGCGGCCTTACCACTGTCCGACGCCCCGGAAGCGCCAGTCGTTCACTATCGAAAACCTGTCAGGGGATCGCTCGTCTGGTGGCTGCGATTCCTAGGGGTGGCGGCCGTGATTCTCGTCCTCCTCCTGTACCTCTCACGATCCCAGGATGCCCGCGTGTTCCGGGTGGACCTGCGCTGGATCGGGCTCTGTGTGGGGCTGACGATCTGCCAGCTGCTGGCGGAGGCGTTGGTCTGGTACCGGCTGCTGGCGATGCAGGGGATCCGCTACCCCTACCCGAAGACCCTGCTCGCGTATCTGGCGAGCCAATACCTCGGCTTGGTGACCCCGAATCACGTCGGCGAGCTGCTGGCGGCGGGGCACATCTCGGTGGATACCGGCATCACGTTCGGCTACGGGCTCTCCAGCGTCGTGATGAAAAAGGCGCTCGCGGCGGTGACGGCCGCCGCCTTTGGGATCTGGAGTGTGCCGCTCCTCGCCGAGCTGCGATTCTTGCAGGGGATGCAGGTCGTGGTCTGGAGCGTCGTGGTGCTCATCGTCTTCTCGGCCGCGCTCGCCTCGTGGGTGGTCTCACTGCAGCGGCTCGCGCGCAAGTGGGAAAAGGTCTCGCCGTGGAAAATCGAGATGGCGGAGTTTTGGGCCGGGGTCAGCCAGCTCGTGTCGCCTCGGTTGCTGGCGCCGCTGGGGCTCTCAGTCTTGGCCTTCAGCCTGCTCTTTTTTCAGCTGGACGCCGTCTTGCATGCCATGGGCGTGGGGCTTTCCTTTGCCTTGATCAGCAAGCTGATGGCGTTGAGCCGGATCACGGCACGCTTCTTTCCACTCTCGGTGTTTGGGTTCGGGTCCAAGGATGTCCTGCTGATCCTGCTGCTCCGCCACCATGGGATCGCCTTTTCCGACGGCTTGACCGCTGCGCTGCTGCTCTTGATGTGCTCCCACCTGGTGACGCTCTTGCTCAGCGGCCTGTCGTGGTGGATCAAGCCGCTGGTGATTCGTCGCGTTGTACCTGCCAACTCATAAGGTAGCGGGTCATCGGCATCTGCACAATCCACGGGTGATCCGCCGCCTGCAGCGACAGCTCCCGCACGCGCAGGCGGATCCCCCGCTGCTGTGCCGCAATCCTCAGGATCTCCTCGGCCAGTTCCAGCAGGTGATAGGCGCACACGCTGAGCACCAGCGTCCCCTCGGCTTTCAGCAGGCCCAGCGCATGGACGAGGAGCCGATGGAGCGCATGGCGTCCTTTGGAGATGTCGGCTTTACTCTTGGCAAGCGCCGGGGGATCCAGCAGGACCCAGTCAAACCGTTCGCCGCGGCCCCCTGCCGCTTCCAGCCAGTAGAACGCATCACCCGCCACCCATTCCATCCGATCGTCCACGCGGTTCAGGACGGCGTTGTCTTTCGCGAGCGCCAAGTACGGCTCCTGCTGCTCCACGCACACGACGCGCGCCCCGCGGCTGGCCGCCGCAACACCGAACGCCCCGGTATACGCGAAGACATCGGCGACACGAGCGCCCGGCTGGATGCGCTCGCGCACGCGGTGTCGCGTGTCGCGCTGATCAAGGTAGAACCCGGTCTTCTGCCCGTGATGCGGGTCCACCCAGAACCGCAGTCCGTCCTCCTCGATGAGGATCCGTTCGGGTACTACCCCTGCCAGCACGTGAGTGACCGGCGGTAAGCCCTCGTCCTCGCGGAACTCCTTGTCGCTGCGCTCGAGCACGCCCTGAGGATGCAGCAGGTCTTGGAGGAGATCCACCACGTCGGTCCGCCACCGATCCATGCCGGCGGTTCGAATCTGCAGCACCAGGACATCGGTATATTGGTCCACGATCAAGCCGGGCAGGCCGTCGGCTTCGCTGAAGACGAGCCGTTTGGCGTTGGTCGCAAGGACCTCGGAGCGACGGCGCACGGCGGCGGTCAGCCGCTGCGAGAGCAGATCGCGGTCCACCGGCCGGTGCGGGTCGGTGCTGACGACGCGGGCGGCGACGTGCGAGCGCGCGCTGTAGAAGGCGTAGGCGAGGAAGGTCCCGCGGCGGTCGGTGAGTTTCACCACGTCGCCGTTGGCGGGCGCCTCGCGCGGGGGTGTCAGCTCGTCGCGGAAGACCCAGCAGTCAAAATTCCGGATGCGCTTCTCCGCCGACGCCGCGACCACCAGCTGTCGACAGGTCATTGGACTATTGTACCATCATCGCAGGCCAGGCTCTCCCGCCGCTAGCCCGCAGCTCCTTTGGCGGTGGGTGGCACGGCGTTCGCACGGACGCGAATCCAGATTTTGCCGCCTGCGCCTCGCTCAGCGGGAAAATCTGCTGAGCGGCCGGCGAATGCCGTGACAGGACCCACCGCCACGATATTGACATCGCGGAGGGCGCGCCGTAGAGTAACGGGACGATGACGCAGCCATCAATCTATTTCAAGCAGCTGGAGCTGGGGCCCATGCAGAACTTCATCTATCTGGTCGGCGATCCGACGACGCGCGAAGCCGCTGTGGTGGATCCCGGATGGGAGGTTCCGCGCATCCTGCGCTGCGCCGAAGACGACGGCTACCGCATCACCAAGGCCTTTGTCACGCACCACCACTTTGACCACGTGATGGGATTGGGGGAGTTATTGAGAGCGGTGGATGTCCCCGTCTACGTGCACCGCCGCGATGCGCCCCTCGTCAAAGTGGAGCCGGGCAGCCTGAAGCCCCTCAGCGGCGGAGAAACAATTGACGTCGGCGGCGTCACCATCCAGCTGCTCCATACTCCCGGACACACCCCGGGCTCTGTGTGCCTGCTGGTCAACGGGCGGCTGCTGTCAGGCGATACGCTCTTCATCAACGGCTGCGGGCGGTGCGACCTGCCGGGAGGGGATCCTCGCGTCATGTTTGAGAGTTTGTCGAAGACGCTCAAGGTCCTCGATGATGCAACGACCTTGTGCCCCGGGCACAACTACGCCGAAACCCCGACCGCGCGGCTGGGGGATGAAAAACACGCCAACCCGTTCCTCGCCGCCCCCACGCTGCACGATTTCCTCCGCCTCACGGGCTTTGCATGAGCGTCATCGACCTACCCTCTGAGTGTGCGGTGGCGCTGAAGGAATGGGCGACGGTGCTGCAGGCGATGGCCCAGGGTGAACAGCTCGTGCTGATTCGCAAGGGCGGGCTGATCGAGCCCGGCAGCGGCTTTGAGCTGCGGTCGTCGGTGTTTGTCTTCTATCCAACTTTCGAACACCAGGCGGTCAATTATCTCAGGACGCCGTATCGCAAGTACTTTGACGAGGCGATGCGAGACCGCGCCCCCGAGGGGAACGTCCGGGTGGCGTTCGCAGGCAGAGCAGTCTCTTCCGTGCAGTCGGCGCAGCCCGGCGTCGTTGAACGGCTGAGCGGCTTTCACATCTACAACGAGGCGTTCGTCAGCCAGCGCTTGAAATGGCAGCCGGCCCAGCCGCTCTCCGTCATCGTCATCCGGGCGTATCGACTCGCAGCACCCAGCCTCCTTCCGGTGAGATCCCGCTACGCCGGCTGCACGTCCTGGGTGGATCTTGACTCTCCCGTTTCCCTGGACGGCGCACAGCCGGTCCTCGACGAGGCCACCTTCCACGCGCGCCTCCACGCCCTATCCCCGTTGCTCCCGTAGCGCTCCACCTGGCGGGGCGGAGCGTCCGTTCCCGGCAGGAAAGTAGGCGTTGGTGACGTACTGCGACACCATGCGCTGGGTGTTGAAAAACGATCCGTTGAGCGCGATGGTGGAGCGCATGACTTCCACGAACCCCGCAGGACGTCCATAAAACAGCGGCAGAATCACCCGCTCCAGCTTGTCATAGAGGGAAGCGCTGTCACCGGAAGGATCCTCGCCCTGCTCATGGCCGCCGCCGATCGACCACCCCGTGACGCCCTCGATGTGGCCCTCGATCCACCATCCGTCCAACACGCTCAGGCTCGGCACGCCGTTCATCGCCGCTTTCATGCCGCTGGTTCCCGAGGCTTCCTGCGGCTGCCGGGGCGTGTTGAGCCAGAGATCGACGCCGGCGCACAGTTGCTGCGCGAGCGCCATGTCGTACTCTTCGAGATAGAGCACCCGCACGTCCTCGGCAAGAGTTGCGGCCGCCTGATAAATTCTCTGAATCATCGCTTTGCCTTCCGTGTCCTTCGGATGGGCCTTGCCCGCATAGAGCACTTGGAGCGGGCCGATCGTCCGCGCCATCCGCCGGAGCCGCTCCACATCAGTGAAGAGCAGGTCGGCGCGTTTGTAGGGCGTGGCGCGCCGGGCATAGCCGATGGTCAACACGGTGTCATCCAGTTGAACGCCGGTTCGCGCGTTGACTTCGGTCAAGAGGTCGCGCTTGGCCTGGACATGGGCTTTCTCGATTTCGTGCAGCGGGATGTCCATCGCGTAGCGCAGATAGATGTTGTCCGCGCGCCACTGGGCGATGGAGCGGTCGAACAGCTCGCGGAAGGCAGCGCACGTCCACGTCACGGCATGCACGCCGTTGGTGATCGCGTTGATCGGATAGGCGGGAAACATGTCGCGGGACACCTCCCCGTGCCGCATTGCGACCCCGTTGATATAGCGCGAGAAAAACAGAGCCAGGTACGTCATGTTCAACGTCCCGTCGACGCAGCACTGGGCCGCCTCAAGTGCCTCGGTGTAGGCCGGGTTGAGCGTTTTCTTGACGACCGGCAACGGGAACTTGTCGTGCCCCGCGGGGACCGGGGTATGGGTGGTGAAGATGCACTGGGCGCGGACGGCGTCAAGATCCTCGTCCGTCGCGGACGCCAACCCGCGCGATGCCGTCTGCCGCTCCAGCAGCGCGACGGCCAGCAGAGCGGAGTGGCCCTCGTTCATGTGGTAGTGCAGTTCGCCCTCGTACCCGAGTGCGCGCAGCATCGCGACCCCGCCCATCCCAAGGACGACTTCTTGGCCGAGGCGGTACCGCTCATCGCCGACATAGAGATGATCGGTCAGCGCTTGGTCCCACGGACTGTTGTCCGGAAGGGCCGTGTCGAGCAGATACACGGGGACGGTGTCGCTGGCGATGCCGCGCACCAGGAATTGCCAGGCCCGGACCTTCACCGGACGGCCTTCCAGGGTGATCGTGACGACCGGTGCAACAGCTTGCAGGTGCTGTTCCGGATGCCACTCCACCGGGCTTTCGGTTTGACGGCCTGATGCGTCCAGATGCTGGCGGAAATAGCCTTTGCGGTGGAGCAGGCTCACTCCCACCATGGGGACGCGCAGGTCCGCGGCTGACCGCAACGTGTCCCCGGCGAGCACGCCGAGTCCTCCGCTATACGTCGGGAGGGCCGGATCGAGGCCGACCTCCATGGAGAAGTAGGCCACTGTGGCTTGTGAGGACGCGGGGAGAGGGGGGACGGGTTGCCTCAACGCGGCGGGGGTGCGGCGGGCGGTCACGGGCCGTGGGGAAGTCTGACGACAAATCGGCTCCCCTGGCCGACCCTGCTTTCCGCCCAGATGCGCCCGTGGTGGAGTTCCACAATGCCGCGGGCGATGGGCAGCCCCAGACCTGATCCATCTTGGTGGGTCGGACCGACCCGCTCAAACTTATCAAAGATGCGTTCCAAGTCCTCCGACGGGATGCCGCGGCCGGTATCCGCGATGTCGATTTGGGCGGCATCCCCATGGTCGGTCAGGCGGATGTGGATGCCTCCGCGCTCGGTGAACTTGATCGCATTGACCACTAAGTTGATGAAGACTTGGTTCAGCCGGTCCCGGTCGCCCATGATCGTGACCGGCGCAGGGGGCAACTCGGTCGTGACGCTCAACCCGCGCTCTTTGGCCAACCCCTCGCACGATTTGGCCACCCCCTGCAAGCAGTCTTGGAGAGCGACCGGTGCGTGCACCAGCCGCAGTTTGCCCGCCTCCACCGACGAGACATCCAACAGGTCGCCGACGATCCGCTTGAGGCGCGCCGTCTCCCGCTGGCTCATCATCAGCGGCTCCAATTGATCCGCCGTCAGCGTCCCGTGGAGCCCGTCGGCGAGATTGTCCAACGCCCCCTTAATGATGGTCAGGGGCGAGCGGAGCTCATGGGTGACGTTATGGACGAACGCATCCTGCATCTGGTGGAACTGCTCCAGCTTGACGTTGGCTTGAACCAGCTGCTGCACGACGTTGCGCAGCAGCAGCTGTCCGATGACCAGCCCGAGGATGGAAAAGGCGACGGCGAGAAGAAAGTAGAACCCGTTGAGCCCTTCCAAGATGGAGAGGGTGAAGAATTTCACCGTGATGAGATAGCAGCAGATGAGCAGCGGGATGATGCTCATGAGGGCGAACGCGATATAGAACTGCGACAGGAGACGATCCCGGGCGGTCTTCACCCGAGGCTTCGCGGCTTGCATGACAGTATCATACCTCCAACCGCCAGGCGGTGCAATGAGAGGGGAGGCAGGTGGTGGGGTTGACCCTCCCTAGGCCATCTGCTAGACTGACATCGCCCTCATGTCCGCCGCTCCTCGTCGAGGACTCATCGTCGTCTACACCGGCCACGGCAAAGGCAAAACCTCTGCGGCTCTGGGCGCTGCCCTGCGCGCGCTCGGGCACGGATGGCGGGTGCTCGTGATCCAGTTCTTCAAGGGCGATTGGCCGGTCGTCTTTGGCGAGGTGCAGATGGGAAAACGCCTTGCCCCGCAGTTCGAGGTCCTCCAGCTGGGCAAGGGGTTTGTGAAGCACATGGGGGATCAGAAACCGTTCGACGAGCATCTGGCGGCCGCCAGGGAGGCGCTGCGGGTGGCGAAGGAGAAGATCTCCTCGGGCGCCTACGACTTGATCATCCTCGATGAGATCATCTACGCCATTGATTATGCCGGCGTTCAACTGGTCACCGTGGAGGACGTCCTCGACCTGCTGGCAGTCAAGCCTGCCTCGCTGCACCTCATCCTGACAGGACGCAACGCCCCCCAAGCGATCATTGACCGTGCGGACCTCGTGACGTCGATGGATGAAATCAAGCATCCCTGGCAGCAAAAGGTGCCGGCGCAAGTGGGGATTGATTATTAAGCATGAAGACACCACCATCGTCTCATCAACGACAACACAGCCGCGTGCTGCTCGACGGCATGGACCGAGCCCCGTCGAGGGCGATGCTGAAAGCGGTCGGCTTCACCGATGAAGATTTGCGCAAGCCGCTCATCGGCATCGCCAACACGTGGATTGAAGTCATGCCGTGCAACGTGCATCTGCGGCGCCTGGCAGAACGGGTGAAGGCCGGGGTGCGCGCCGCGGGCGGCACGCCGATTGAGTTCAACACCATCGCCGTCTCCGACGGCATCGCGATGGGCACCGAAGGGATGAAAGCCTCGCTGGTCAGCCGCGAAGTCGTGGCGGATTCCATTGAGCTGGTCGTGCGCGGGCATCTGTTCGACGGCGTGGTCGCCCTCTCCGGCTGCGACAAGACGATTCCCGGCACCGTCATGGCGCTGGTGCGGCTTAACCTTCCGTCGCTGATGCTCTACGGCGGCTCGATCGCGCCGGGCCGGTTCGACGGCCGGGACGTGACGATCCAGGACGTGTTCGAGGGCGTCGGCGCCTGCGCGGCGGGTCGTCTGAGCGCGCAGGATCTCCGGCGGCTGGAGGATATCGCCTGTCCCGGCCCGGGGGCGTGCGGCGGACAGTTCACCGCCAATACGATGGCGATGGCGATGGAGATCCTGGGCATCTCCCCCATGGGCAGCGCCGGGGTCCCGGCGATGGACCCGCTCAAGGACGAGGTGGCCTATGACACCGGACAGATCGTGATGAAGGCGCTGAACCGCCGTCTGACGCCGGACCGGATCGTGACACGGCCGGCGCTGGAAAACGCGATTGCCGCGGTCGCGGCCACCGGCGGATCCACCAACAGCGTGCTGCATCTCTTGGCGATCGCGCGGGAGGCCGGGGTGCCGTTGTCCATCGATGCGTTTGACCGCATCAGCGCGAAGACGCCGCTCCTGGCGGATCTGAAGCCCTGGGGACGCTACGTGGCTACGGATCTCTATCACGCCGGCGGGATTGCCTTGGTGGCGAAGCGATTACTCGAAGCCCGTTGCCTGCACCCGCAGGCGCTGACCGTGACAGGGCGCACCATCGGCGAGGAGGCCAAGCGCGCCGTTGAGACCCCGGAGCAGCAGGTGGTCCGTCCGGTGAAGAAGCCGCTGAAGCGGACCGGGGGGTTGGTGATCCTGCGCGGCAATCTGGCCCCTGAAGGCTGTGTGGCGAAAATCACCGGCCACGAACTGCTGCGGCTCTCGGGCCCGGCCCGCGTGTTCGACAGCGAGGAAGCCGCGTTTGCCGCGGTGCAGCATCGGAACATCAAGCGGGGCGATGTCGTGGTCGTTCGGTATGAAGGACCGAAGGGCGGGCCCGGTATGCGGGAGATGCTCGCGGTGACCGCCGCCATCGTCGGGCAGGGCTTGGGTGAGTCGGTGGCCCTGCTGACGGACGGGCGGTTCTCCGGTGCCACGCGCGGCCTCATGGCCGGCCACGTCGCTCCTGAGGCGGCGTCCGGCGGTCCCATTGCGCTGCTGCGCAACGGCGATCGGGTGACGTTTGACATCTCCACTCGCCGGCTCGATGTGAAATTATCCCCCACCGAGTTCGCGGCGCGCCGCGCGAAGTGGCGGGCGCCGAGACCGCGGTACGCCTCCGGCGTCATGGCCAAGTATGCGCAGCTCGTGTCGTCGGCATCAGAAGGGGCGATTACCGGACCATTACGGCAGCAACAAGCGACACGCGACAAGCAACATGTCAAACGTCGACCGCGTGTCATGAAACCCGCTCGAAAGTCGTAGGTATTTTACTTGTCGCTTGTTGCTTGTCACTTGTCGCTGCTTTTGATGCTGGGGTGGTGGAATTGGCAGACACGATAGGTTGAGGGCCTATTGCCGAAAGGCGTGCGGGTTCAACTCCCGCCCCCAGCACCATTATTTTCCGTCAGCTCCGCTGGCGGGAGTTGAAGGGAGCCGCGACTCAAATCACGTCGGTCCGACCGAACAGGGAGGACCGACCTTCCACGGGAGCGGCGGGCGGCGACCGGAGCCCTGCACCGTACGGTGCAGGGCGGAGGCGCCAACTCCTGAAGCCCCGACCATCGAGGTCGGGGCGGAATGCCGAGCGCGGTGGGCGCTCGGCCGCCCCCAGCACTCGTCTTGACAATCGCTTCGACACTTGCTAATGTGGGCGTGTGCACATCCTTGAGCGAGTTGGTGTCACCATTCCAGTGAATCCGGTCGCGCGATGACACAGGGTGCACAACTATCGTTTCAACCCCGCGGACACAGTGCCCGAGGGGTTTTTTGCTGTCCGGATGACGAGGTGAGAGGAGGATTCCTGTGACCACGGCGCGTCGGGTCCTGTTGGCCGTGCTGGGCATCGTGGTGACCATGGCGGCGGTGGGCGAGCATCTGAGCCGTCGGATGGCCGAACGGCGCTACCATCAAGCGATCGAGGCTCGCCAGCAGCTTGAACGCCAGATCAGCGGCATCCTGTCGAGCCATCAGCGGGTCATGGGCGATCTGGCGGCCGAGCGGAAACGAAGCCAAGAACTCTCCAAGGCCGTTGCCGAGAAAAACGCCGAGCTCGAGAGCGCCATCGGCCGGCTCGCGGAGGAAACCCGGACGATCCGCGAGCTCCAACAACGGCTCAGGACTCAAGAACAACAGATGGCGCAGCTGCAAGGGGAACTCTCCGGCGCGCTCCACGGGATAGAGGCTGCGTCGACGGCGACCCCGTCGGCCGCGGTGGAGCTGGAGCGGATCATGGTCAGCAGCGACATCGCCTCCGCCCTTCAGGGGCGCGTGATTTCGGTGCATCCGGAGTGGGATTTCGTCGTCATTGATTTAGGGTGGGATGCGGTGAAGATCGGCGATACGGTGACGATCGTGCGCAACGACGAGCTGTTGGCCAAAGCCAAGGTGGAGCGGGTCCAAGAAGGGATCTGCGCCGCGGCGGTCCTGCCGGAATGGGATGCCGGCAAGGTCCAGGTCAATGACCGTGTTCAGCTGCTGTGATGCGCTCATGAGCGGCCGCGTTCGGTTCGCCGTGGGGTGGTGTGCCGCCGGGGTGTGGCTGGCCTCGGCCGCGCACGGCTTCTGTGCTGAGACGGTGGACCCCACGGCCACGTCCACGACGGTCATGATCCTGCGGCTGGATTCCACAACCCCGGTGGAGATCCGCACGCGCTTTTTGGAGCCGCCGCCCACGATTACGATCGAATTTCCCCGGCAGCGCGTCATGGGCAGCCTGCCCGAGCGTTCCACGCTGCAGGCCGGGGCGATCCGTTCTATTCTCACCCAGTACCACAGCGGCACAGAGCTGCAGCCGTCACGCGTGATCCGGTCGCTGCAGATTATTTTGAGCGCGCATTACGCGTACCGCGTCAGGTCGGAACCCGGACGCATCATCGTGGCGATTGATCATCCATCCTCCGTGGGCAGCCGGACGATGGAGGTGGCGCTCAAAGGCGGCACGATCATCGGCGCACTCGGACCGCGCCCTGTCAGCGAGCGGTTTCATGCCATGCAGCGCGCTTTAGACAATGCGGTTCCAGACCGCGCTGTCCCTTCCCGAACGACCGCCAACGCCCAGCGGCCGGCCACACCGGCCGCCGCCGGCAGCAGTCCCGCGGCCCCCGCTCGTTCCGGCCGATCGAGCCGTTCGTCGGACCATCCGATCTGGTGGACCGTGGCCATGGCGGCCTTGGCCGCCGGCGTCTTGTGGCGGGTGCGGGCTTCTCGGCGTGGACCGCCGCTCGTAGCGGGCGGCCGCCTTCCGTCAGGCGTCACATTGATTGACGGGCTGATCTGGCCGGCGTGTGAGCGGCAGGGCTACCAGCTGATCAAGGCGGTGGAGCGCGCTCAACCGTCAGTCCCCCTGCGCATGATCACCAAAGACGGCTCGAAGGCCGTCCTCGGGTTTGTCTGGAACGGCAGCTTTTTTGAGAAGCGGACCGTCGAACAGTTTGCGGCCGCGTGCCGCGAGGTGGGCGTGGACCAGGGGTTCCTGGTGGCGTCAGGATCATTTACGGTTCCTGCGCAGCGCGTCGCCAAAGACCACAATATCACGCTCGTAGGCCGAGAACAGCTGATGGAACTGCTCAGCACGGGTGCGACCAGCGAGTACTTCACGAAGCAAGTCGAGCAGCTG
>JACQHS010000038.1 GCA_016198915.1 Candidatus Omnitrophota bacterium | reverse complement strand
TTCCCCGTCTCATCAATCTCATCTGCGACCGCAGTCTGCTGGCCTGTTACGTCTTCCAGGTCAAACGGGTGGACAGCGAGATTGTCCGCCGCAGCTATCAGGAGCTGGCGGGAGAAGTGTTGGTGTCCTGACACAGGAGGGATGCGCCCATGAGCTTGATTGAGGAAGCCCTGCGCCGCGTGAAGGACCCGTTGGTGCCGCCGGCCTCCACACCCCCGAAGACCCCTCGAAAGGCAGCTGTGCCGCAGACGCCAACGGCACACTCCTGGTCCACCACACCGCCTCCGTCACCTGTGCAGCCTGCCGCAGCGACCCCCACCGCTCTGCTGACCATGGTGACCATCGCGATTCTGGGGCTGACGGCCGCGCTCATCGTTGGCGGAGCGGTCTGGATGTGGCGGACGCTGAACACTGGAAACCCACCCGCGGCATCCCCCGTCACCTCAGCGAGGACAGGTGCGCCGGTGACCAACGTTCAACCAGAGCCGCCTGCGGCAGCCCCCGAGGCGAAGCCTGAGTTCAACCTCACAGGAATCGTTGAAGGTTTGGGGGAACCGTACGCGGTGATCAACGGGTCGATCGTGGCGGTGGGAGAAACCGTCGGCCAGGCCGTGCTCCTGGACATCGGGGAAGGCACGGTGAAGCTGCGGCTGGCTGACGGGAAGGAAGCGGTCCTGCGGGTCGCGCGCTGACGCGAACGTCAGCCCGCGAGTTTATAGACCGCGTCGTGTTTTCGGCACCGATCCTTGACCTTCAAGCCGACGGAGTCTCCGGGGCGGGCCTCCTGCACCGGGTGGTGGTCCACCTGCATCGACTCCACGGTCTGCTGAAAATCGGTCGTGTGGCCTTTGATGTAGACCGCGTCGCCGATCTTCAGCGGCTGTGACAGCTCGATGATCGCGACCGACGGGTGCGCAAAGAACCCGCTCACCCGCCCCACGGCTTCCATCTGCGGCTCAGCCATCGTTCCCTCCTCTCGTTCGGGCCTCACGTGAGATACTGTCCAAGCACCTGTGCGGCCAGGGCGGTGGGGACGGCTTCCGTGACCACCACCTGGCCGATGCGTGTCGGCAGCACCCACCGCGGGCGCCCGCGGATGAACTTCTTGTCAAACCGCATTGCGCGAAACACCTCACGGCGCGCAACACCCCGTGCCTGCGTCGGCAGTCCGGCGGCCCGAATGAGGCGCATGATCCGCCGAGCGTCGGCCGATGAGCACAACCCCAGCTCGTCGGCGAGGTGCGCGGCCGCGCACATCCCAATCGCGATCGCTTCCCCGTGGGTCCAACGACGATAGCCGGTCGCGGCCTCGAGCGCGTGGCCCAGCGTATGGCCGAAGTTGAGCTGGGCACGGATATTTTTCGTTTCCCGCTCATCCCGCGAGACGATGCGCGCCTTGATCCGGGACGAGCGCTCCACCATGACGCGCACCGCCCGCGCCTCCAGCGAGAGGCATGCGGCTAGATGCTCCTCCAGGAACGCGAACAACGTGCGATCAGCCATCACACCGTACTTGATGACCTCCGCCATCCCGGATCGCCGCTGACGCAGCGAGAGGGTGCGCAGCAGCGACACGTTGCTGCAGACGAACCGCGGCTGGTAGAAGGCGCCGACGAGATTCTTGGCCTGCGGCAGATCCACGCCGACTTTCCCGCCGATCGCCGAGTCCACTTGGGCCAGCAGGGTGGTCGGCACCTGGACGTACGGGACCCCGCGGCGGAAGACCGAGGCGACAAACCCGGCCAGATCGCCCACCACACCCCCCCCGAAGGCGAAGAGCGTGGGCACGCGCATCGTGGCATGGCGCGAGAGCTGTGCGATGACGCGCTGGGCCTGGGCGAACGACTTCGCCGTCTCCGACTCCGGGACGGTCAGCGTTTCCAGGGTCCAGCCGGCGCGCCGCAACGGGCCCAGGAGTGCTGACCCGTGGCGCTGAAGCAGGCGCCGGTGCGAAATGATCCAGCCGGCTTGCGGCAGCGCCAGCGGCTTGAGCCACATCGGCAGCTGCCGATAGGAATCCGTCACCGCGATAGTGTAGGACCGCTCGCCCAATAAGACGGGAATGGCCATCAGGAACGCTCCAGCAGTGTCCGCGGAATGGTAATGGGATCCACGATGAGGGTGCCGACATGCGCCGGCCCCTGGGCGTCAACGCATCCGCGCTTGGGCAGCCCGAAGGTCACGGTGACCGTCGCCTTCACGGCGCATCCCAACGGCAGGCCGGTGTCGGCGTCCAGCCCCGAAGGGATATCCGCCGCGACGATCGGCTTGCCGGACGCATTGAGGCGGTCGATCAGCGAGGCGACGGGTTCCCGCACCGTGCCGCGCACGCCGATCCCCAGCAGCGCATCAATGATGAGCGCCGAGGACGCCACCCAGCGCTCAACGAGCTCCAGATCTGCCGGACTGGTGCATTCCGCGAGGGGAATGCCCAAACGCCGGACGATGTTGGCATAGATCATCGGCTCATCCCGCAGGTGATCGAGCCGTCCGGCCAGCACCACGCGGGGCGCATAGCCCCGGTTGGAAAGATGCCGCGCCGCGCACAAGCCGTCCCCGCCGTTATACCCCGTCCCGCAGCACACGAGCACGGCCGGAGCAGCCGAGAGGGATGCTGCGGCGTTGGCCACCGCCAAGCCGGCGTGTTCCATGAGGAGCAGGCGAGGGATCCCGCAGGTCTCGATGGCCTCGGTGTCGATCTGTTGCATGCGGGCTACAGAGACCGCGGCGGGGTGAGAGCCTGATGGTGGGGCAACCGTGGTGTCGGTCGTCGTCGCTGTGTAGCTCTTACTTCGGCGCGGGTGTTCCCGGCGCGGCTGCCGGCTGCTCGCCCGATGGCGTTGCGGCTTTCTCTTCCTTCGGGGCGGCCTTGCGAGCCTTGACCTTCATCTGCTTGATTTTCGGCAGACCGAAGACGGACCGGCCTTCCGGCCAGCTCCCTGCCTCCATGAGGTGACGCACCCGCTCGTGACGCTTCATCACGTTGCGGCGCGAGCCTCCTGCGCCTCCGGCCGACCGTAGTGACGGATGGATGGACATGGGTTAGAGGGTCTTCAAGAAACAGCCCTGATACCGATCCTTGAGCTGCATGAGTTTTTCCTTCGCGTTGTCCTTCGAGGGAAACGGACCCACGCACAACACGGTAAAACCCTTCCGGGTCACCAGGAATGCCCGTTCGCCTTTAGCCTGCAGCCGGTCGAGTTCCCGCTTGGCCAGCTGCGGCTGCCGATACGAAACCACCTGGATGGCGTAGCGCGACCCCTGCGAGGCTGCAAGTTTCTTGGGCACATTCAACTTCACGGGCGCCGTCGGTGCTGACGTGGCCGGCTTCGCCGTCTTCGCGGCCGGCTTGGCCGCCTGACCGGCAGAAATCTCTGGGTTGGCCGCGGGGGGCGCGCCCACCGGCAGCGTCTGTTCGCGGGCCAGGAGGACGCGCTCCGAGCGCACGAGCTGCTTGCCCCGCTCGACTCCCAGCGCAAACACCATCGTAAATCCGACGAGGCTGGCGATGCCGGCCACCACAAGCTGATCCTGACGGATCTGCAACACGAGCCGCCCCAGCGATCGCTGGCGTGGTTTGATCGTCGGATGACCGGAGAGGTCAAAGAGCTCCAGTTGGCCGTCGGGAGTCGACACCGTCATTGAGCAAGTATTGTACGCACGTCGTACGCAATCGTCAACTCCCTTCGGGACATTTCTATTTTCGCCATCGCGCTGCACGAAGCGAAAATAGAAATGTCCCGACCGTCTACCGGCCGACGCGGGGTTCTGTCCCCTGACGCAGCCGGTCAATGTTCGCACGGTGCCGGAGGACGATCAGGAGCGCGAGCGTAACACCCAGGAGGACTTCCGCGGATGAACGCTGCAGGATGAGAAGCGCCACAGGAATCGACGCAGCCGCTGCCATGGAGCTCACGGAGACATACCGCGAGATCAGCAGACCGGCACCCCAGGCGGCGAGATAGATAAGGCCGGCCACCGGCGCGGCGGCGAGCAGCGCGCCGATCGTCGTCGCGACACCTTTGCCGCCCTTGAACTTCAAAAAGACCGGGAAATTATGCCCCAGGACCGCCGCGACGCCGCAGGCAAGCCCTGCCGCAGGGGACGGCGAGGCCAGCAGGGGCGGCGCGATCATCACCGGCAAGACACCCTTCGCCGCATCCATCACAAAGACCAGCGCGCTGGCCCACCGCCCCGCGACGCGGCCGACGTTCGTGGCGCCGATATTGCCGCTGCCGACGGTGCGAAGATCCACGCGCTTGAGCCATTTCACCAGCAGAAATCCCGTCGGAAATGAGCCGATGAGGTAGGCGCCAAGGAGAGCGGCAATCAGCGGCATCGGAAACGCGCCTCGCGGGCTAGCCGAGAACGCGGATGCCTACACGGATGTAGTGAATGGCGGACACCACTGTCAGCGCGGCCGCGACGACAATGAGCGGGGCCGCCAGCGGAAGGCCAAGGAGGACCGTCGGAATGACCAGCATCTGCCCACCCGTCGCCCATTTGCCCAGCCGGCTCGGCCGCACATGCCATCGGCCTTGGAGGAAGAAGATGACAACCGTCCCCGTCACGATGAGCGCATCGCGGGTAATCACAATGAGATTAAACCAGGCCGGGATCCGCATCGACGCCGGCAACCCCTGGATCACGGAGCAGCTGATCAGGGTGCTCAAGATGAGGAGCTTGTCGGCGATCGGATCGAGGAGCGTGCCGAGCTGCGACTGCTGCCCATGCGTCCGGGCGATAAACCCGTCCAGCGCGTCCGACACCATCCCGACCACAAAGAGGCCAAGGGTGAGAAATCGCAGACCATCGCGGTCGGGATGGTAATAGACGAGCGACGCGATGATGCCCGGGACCAATAAGATCCGTAGGATGGAGATCTTATTGGCGAGGCTCATCCCACCCCCTGCTGGTATCCGCTGCAAGCGGATGCGCGGTGGATTCGATACAGGTTCACACTCTCCCACCAACCGCCGCGCTCGCAGCGCCCGCGACGGTTGTTCCGCAGCTTAGCGCTGCGGCCAGCAGGGGGTGGGATCATCCCCACCGACTGGTGGGATGGCTTATTGTTCCTTGTATTTCAACTCGACGCCGTGCCGCGGGCAGTACTTGATGTCTTCGGTGTAGAGCTCGCCGCCCACCGGACAGAACTTGGTCCCTTG
>JACQHS010000044.1 GCA_016198915.1 Candidatus Omnitrophota bacterium | reverse complement strand
TTGACCCGCCGCCGCAGCGCCTTCGACACGATGAGCTTTTTGAACATGAGGCGTATTCTACGCTAAAGAGGGTGTAGCGAGCAAGTCTGCTTCCACAGCGGACATGGGCCGCGCATCCTTCCGCTCCACAGCTGCGGGCTTCGCTCGGGGTTGGTGCGCGGCCAGGACTCTAGCGGCGGGAGGCACGGCGTTCGCGCAGCCGCGAATCAGACCCGCCGCTATTATTGACACCCCGACGAGGCTCCTGTACAATCGTTGCCCACCCCATGAAAGCTAAATACAACCCACGCACATCGCGGCGGGCCCCTGCGAAGCGTGCCGGATCCTCGCGCGCGCGCGCCGACGAGCCGGTCGTTAGCCAGCGGCTCAAGCTCGGGCTGCCCAAAGGCAGCCTGCAGGAGGCGACCGTCCGGCTCTTTGAGCGGGCCGGGTTCAGGGTCCTTATCAGCGAGCGGTCCTACCGGCCCTCGATTGATGATCCGGAGCTGGACCCGATGCTCCTGCGCGCTCAGGAGATGTCGCGCTACGTGGAGCAGGGGATCCTCGACTGCGGCATTACCGGCAACGACTGGGTCTTGGAGAACCGCTCCCGTGTTGAGCGGGTCGCCGAGCTGGTCTACGCGAAGCGCACCCGGCACCCGGTCCGCTGGGTGCTGGCGGTGCCGGAGGGCTCGGCGATCCGCAGCCTGAAAGATCTGGAGGGCAAGCGGATCGCGACCGAGCTGGTCACGGTGACGAAGGAATATTTGACCACGCACGGGGTGTCCGCCGATGTGGAGTTTTCTTGGGGGGCGACGGAAGGCAAGGTGCACGCCGGATTGGTCGATGCGATCGTCGAGCTGACGGAAACCGGCCAGACGCTGATTGCCAACGGCCTGCGGATGTTGGAGACGGTCTGCGAGTCGACGACGCAGCTGATCGCCAATGCGCCGGCGATGGCGGATCCCTGGAAGCGGCGCAAGATCGAAAGCCTCAAGACGCTGCTGGCGGGTGCTGTCGAAGCCGAAGGGAAAGTGGGGCTGAAGCTCAACGTGCCAGAGCGGCAGCTGCAGCCGGTCATGGAGGCCCTGCCCGCCATGAAGCGGCCGACCGTTTCTAAGCTGTGGTCGCGGGATGAGCGCGATCCCTGGTGGGCGGTCGAGGTCGTCATCGAAGAACGGCAGGTCAAAGCGCTCATCCCCAAGTTGAAAGACGCCGGAGCGCAGGACATTATTGAGTACCCGCTCAATAAGGTCATTTACTAGCGTGCACCTTCCGATCGCCGCCTGTGCCGCCCTGGCGGCCGTCATGACGGCCGGCTGCGCGACGGCGCCATTCGCCGGCCGCGACCCCAGCCGCGAAGCCTACGGCGCGTACCTGCGCGGCCTGATGTACGAGCGCTCCGCCCAACTGCCCGAAGCCCTGGACGCCTATCGCTTGGCGATGGAACACGATCACCGCTCGCCGCACCTGCATGTCCGCGCGGGGGCGGCCCACGTGAAGCTGGGACAGTTGGATCGGGCGATGCGTGAATTTGAAAAGGCGCTCGCCCTCGAGCCGGATCATCCCGACGCGCTGCGGTGGGTGGCGATGCTGAACACCTCGCAGGGCCGGCTGGATGACGCCATCGCGGCGTATGAGCGCTTCCTGACGGCCGAGCCGAACGATCAGTTCGTGCTGAGCACGCTCGCCGACCTCTACGTCCTGCAGGGCGGATTGCCGCGGGCGATCGAGCTGTACGAGCAGTTGATTAAGGAATTCGGTCCCTCCGCCCAGCTCCATTTTAATCTCGGGGTGCTGTACGGGCGGATGGAGCGCTTCGACGACGCCATCGCAGAGCTCTCTCGGGCGCTGGAGCGCTCGCCCGAGGCGGTCGAAATCCGTCTGGCGCTCGGAATCACGTATGAGATGAGCGGACGCCTCGAGACGGCCGCCGCCCATTATGAGGAAGCGATCCGCCTCGATCCCTTGAAGCCGCAACTCTACTACCACGCGGGCCGCGCGTGGCTGAACGCCAAGCAGTTTGCCAAGGCGCAGGCGGCTTACCAGGCCGTGCTGGATCTGAGCGAAGGCGACCTTGAGGCGATGTTGGGGCTCGTGCGGGTGTGGCTTTCGCAGCGCAAGTTCGATCAGGCCGAGCGGCTGTTAGCGGATCAGCTCGAACGCCTCGGGCATCCTCCTGAGCTCTACGTCGCGCTGGGCATCGTCTACCGCGAGGCGGAACAGGATCTCGAGGCGATGCGGGCCTTCGAGCGGGCGATCGCGCTGAAGGACGATTACATCCAGGCCCACTTCTATCTCGCCGCACAGCTCGACCAGCTCGGCCGCAAGGACGAGGCCCGGTTCAGCCTGCGGCGGACGCTGGAGCTGGAGCCGGACTATCCGGATGCGCTCAACTATCTCGGCTATCTCGACGCCGAAGCCGGCGTGAATCTCGCGGAAGCCAAGGCGATGATTGAGCGAGCACTCGCCCAGGATCCTGAGAACGGCGCCTACATCGACAGTCTGGGCTGGGTCTACTACCAGATGGGGAGTTTGGATGAGGCGATTGCCCATCTGGAGCGCGCCGCCGCATCGATCGATACGGACCCGGTGATCTTCGACCACTTGGGCGATGCGTACTTCAAGCGCAACGATCTCGAGCGCGCACGGCGAAACTGGGAGCGCGCGCTGGAGCTTGAGGCGGACCAGCCCGCCATCGTAGAGAAGCTGAAACAGCTGGCTCCTGACGCTGTCACAGTGAGCCAGCCATGATGGGCTCGATGATGGCAGTCCATAGTCCACAGTCGATAGTCCATAGACAAGACACGTGTCATGCTATGGACTATGGACTATCAACTATGGACTGCGAGGAGCGCCACCTGCAATGACTCAACAGCCCAACCTGCAAGAATTGAAGCGACTCGCAAGTGAGCTGCGCCAGACGATTCTGAAGACGATCGCCAAGGCCGGCAGCGGCCACCCCGGCGGATCGCTCTCCATGGTGGAACTGCTCATCGGGCTCTATTGGTACAAGCTGCGCCACGATCCGAAACATCCCGCATGGCCGGACCGCGACCTCTTTTTGCTCTCCAAAGGGCACGGCTGTCCCGCGCTCTACACGGTGCTGGCCTATCAGGGCTATTTCCCGAAAGAGGAGTTGATGACGCTGCGCCGCTACCCGACCCGCCTGCAGGGGCATCCGGAAAAAGGCTCGCCGCCCGGTGTGGAGATCGCTTCCGGTTCATTAGGTCAGGGGCTGTCGATGGCGAATGGGATCGCCCTGGCCGACCGGATGGACGGGCGCACGCGGCGCATCTTCTGCCTCTTAGGCGATGGGGAAATCCAAGAAGGGCAGGTGTGGGAAGCGGCGATGACCGCCCACCACCACCGGCTGGACGCGGTTTGCGCCATCATCGACGCGAATCAACTCCAGCAGAACGGTCCGGTCACGACGATTCAAGATATTGAGCCGCTGGCCGACAAATGGCGCGCCTTCGGCTGGCATGCGATCGAGATCGACGGGCACGACATCGCCCAGGTGATCAAGGCCTACGACGAGGCGGAGACGATTCGAGGCAAGCCGCAAGTCATTGTGGCGCGCACGGTGAAGGGCAAAGGCGTCTCGTTCATGGAACTGAATCCCGCTTGGCATGGTGTGGCGCCGAAGCCGGAGGAATTGGAGAAGGCGTTGAAAGAGCTGCAGGCGCAGACAGTCTAATGGGTAGATCGGTCGCGCGTGCGCCAATGGACCGGTCCTGCTACAACTGGGACACTTCTATTTTCCTTACGGAAACCAATAGGAAAATAGAAATGTCCCCGGGGTGGCTCAGTCTGAGAACGAATGATGCCTGACAAACCGACGAGAGATGGGTTTGGCG
>JACQHS010000035.1 GCA_016198915.1 Candidatus Omnitrophota bacterium | reverse complement strand
TCCGACCACGTTGAGCACGCGCCCGCCCCATGTCAGAAACCGGTCGCGGTCCTTCTTCGTGCCGGCGTGAAACACGAACAGATCCTCGCGGTTCGCCAGCCGCTCGAGGCCTTGGATCTCCTTGCCGATCCGGAAATCGCCCGGATAGCCGCTCGACACCAGAACGACACACGCGCAGTGCATAGCACTCCACTCGCACGTCGTGGTGGACAGCCGCCCTTCCACCGCGTCATCCAGGATCGGCACGAGATCGCTTTTGAGGAGCGGCAGAATCGCCTGGATCTCCGGATCGCCGAAGCGGACGTTGTACTCGAGCACCTTCGGACCGTCGCTGGTGAGCATTAGCCCGGCGTAGAGGACTCCCTTGAAGCTGAGCCCCTCGCTCACCATGCCCCGCAGGGTGGGCTGGATGATGGCGTCCATCACCTGGGCGCTGAGCGCGGCATCGATGACCGGGGCCGGCGCGTAAGCGCCCATGCCGCCGGTGTTGGGGCCTTTGTCCCCGTCGTGGAGCCGTTTGTGGTCCTGGGATGGGACGAGGGGCAGGGCGGTGATGCCGTCGGTGACCACAATGAACGACGCCTCCTCCCCCACGAGACGCTCCTCGATGACGACCCGCTCGCCCGCCTGGCGGAAAATCCGGTCTTCCATCAGCAGATCAATCGCCCCGAGCGCCTCGCTGAGCGTCTGCGCGACGATCGTGCCCTTGCCGCCGCAGAGGCCGTCGG
Organism: Candidatus Omnitrophota bacterium; assembly: GCA_016198915.1. Taxonomy (GTDB): domain Bacteria; phylum Omnitrophota; class Gorgyraeia; order Aquiviventales; family Aquiviventaceae; genus JACQHS01. The sequence goes on along the minus strand of JACQHS010000035.1, from coordinate 8,066 downwards.
CCTTCACGACGATGGGCGCACCCAGCTGGCGGACGTAGGCGCGCGCCGCCTGCGGGTCATCGAAGACGGCGAACGATCCCGTCGGAATGCGGTACTTCTTCATGAGGTTTTTGGCGAACGCTTTGCTCGATTCCAGGCGCGCGGCGGCTTTGCCGGGACCGAAGATCCTCAAGCCCCGCTTCTCGAACGCATCCACGATGCCCTTGGCCAGCGCGGCCTCCGGGCCGACGATGGTGAGATCAATATCCTTGCTCTCGGCAAACTCGGTCAGCGCCTCGACGTCTTCGGCCCCGACATCGACGAGCTCGGCCGCTTCACCGATGCCGCCGTTGCCCGGGGCGCAAAACAGCTTCGTGATCTCCGGCGACTGGGCCAGCTTCCACACCAGCGCGTGCTCCCGTCCCCCGGATCCCACCACCAGGACTCGCATCTCAACTCCTCTGCTCGATGGTCCCAATCCGCCAGGCCGCAATCCCGCGGCGGCGCAGCATCCCCACCAGCCGCGGCACGCTCGCTGCGGAGCACACCATCGCCATTCCAATGCCCATATTGAACGTGGCGGGCATCTCGCGCGCGGACACCCCGGCACGCTCCAGCGCGCGGAAAATGCGCGGGATCGGCCACGTGCCCGCCACCACGCGGGCGCGCAGCCCCGGTCGGCGCGCGACGAGAGCCGGCAGCCGGCGCGCGAGGCCGCCGCCGGTGATATGCACCATCGCACGGACCGGCACGCGCCGCAGCGCCTCCAGCACCGGGCGCACGTAAATCCGCGTCGGCACCAGCAGCTGCCGATGCAGCCGCGCGAGGTCCGTGTTCGACAACACCCGGCGCACCAGCGAGAAGCCGTTGGCGTGGATCCCGGACGACGCCAGCCCCACGATGACATCCCCCGGGCGCACCCGAGAGCCGTCGATGAGGGTTCCGCGCTCGACGATCCCCACGCAGAAGCCGGCGACATCGTAGTCGCCATTGCGGTACACCCCGGGCATCTCCGCCGTCTCGCCGCCGAGCAGGGCGCAGCCGCTTTGGCGGCAGCCCCGCACGATGCCGCGCAGCAGCGGGCTCATGAGTGCTGGCCGCAGCCGGCCCACGGCAAGGTAGTCCAAGAAAAATAACGGCTGGGCTCCGTAGACGAGGATGTCATTGACGTTCATCGCGACGGCATCCAGGCCGATCGTTTCGTAATCGGCGGCGCTGTTGGCGAGCGCCAGTTTCGTCCCCACCCCGTCCGTCGAGGCCACGAGCACCGGATCGCGAAACCGTCCTACCGGCAGCCGAAACAGTCCGCCGAAGGCGCCCAGATCGTCTAACACCTCCGGGCGACGGGTCGATCGAATCTGCGTGCGCATGCGCGCCAGCCACGCGTCCGCGCCTCTGACGTTAACGCCAGCCTTGCGATAGGTGATCATTTTATCCGCAGCCTTGCCCGGCATGCTTTTCGAGCGCGAACTTGTCGCCCTCCTCGCCGAAGGGGATCGGGTACTCCCCGCTCCAGCAGGCCGTGCAGTAGTTGGACGGCCGGCCGACCGCCTTGAGCATGCCCTCGAGCGAAAGGTAGCCGAGGGTATCCACCCCGATGAACTTGCGAATCTCTTCCACTGGGAGGTTATTCGCAATGAGCTGCTTGCGGTTCGGGAAATCGATCCCGTAGAAGCAGGAGTGTTTCGTCGGCGGACAGCTGATCCGCAGGTGGATCTCCTTCGCCCCGGCCTCCCGCAGGCTTTTGACGCGCGCCTTCGTCGTCGTGCCGCGGATAATCGAGTCATCGACGATGACCAGCCGCTTGCCTTTGATGATCTCTTTAATGGGATTGAACTTGACCCGCACCTTGAGGTCGCGGATCTCCTGCGCCGGCTGAATGAACGTGCGGCCCACGTAGTGGTTGCGGGTCATCCCGATCGTGAACGGAATCTTCGACTCCAGGCTGTAGCCCAGGGCGGCGAAGTTGCCGGAGTCCGGAATCGGCATGACCACATCCGCCTCCACCGGATACTCCCGGGCGAGCGCTCGGCCAAGCTTCATCCGCACCGCCTGGACGCTTTCCCCAAAGACGCGCGAGTCAGGACGAGAGAAGTACACGTGCTCAAAAAGACAGTGGGAGGGGATCACTTCCATCGCCCGGAACGGATGCAGGGAGCGCACTCCGCCTGAGCTGAGGATGACAACTTCTCCGGGCTCGACCTCCCGGATAAACTTGGCCCCGATGAGATCGAGCGCGCACGTCTCCGAGGCCAGCACATAGGCTTTGTTGAGCTTGCCAATGCACAGCGGCCGGAAGCCGTTGGGGTCGCGGCAGCCGATGAGTTCCCGTTCCGTCAAGAACAGGAGCGTAAACGCGCCTTTCAATAAGCGCAGGCACTCCACCAAATCGTCTTCGAACTCTTTGTTCGTCGCCCGGGCCAGCAGATGCAGGATGATCTCGGAATCCACCGTCGTCTGGAAGATCGAGCCGTTGGCTTCCAGCTGCTGGCGCAGCTCAGGGGCGTTGACGAGATTGCCGTTGTGCGCCACCGCGATCGAGCCTTTGGCATACGTCACAACGAGCGGCTGGGAGTTCTTCAGCGTGCTGGAACCGGTCGTCGAGTAGCGGGTGTGGCCGAGCGCCAGGCGGCCCGGCAGGGCGTGCAGGGTCGCCTCCGTGAACACCTCGGACACCAGCCCCATGGCTTTGTGGGCGTGCATCGTCTTGCCGTCGAAGGTCACGATCCCGGCCGCCTCTTCGCCCCGATGCTGCAGCGAATAGAGGCCGAGGTACGTCAGCCGCGCCGCATCGCGGTGGCCGTAAATCCCGAATAATCCGCAAGAGTGTTTTACTGAATCATCCATCCCGAACCCAGAACCCCCAGCGCTTTTGGCAGTCCAAAGCGCCAAGCGTCGCTCAACACCTCCACCGCCTCATCAATCCATGGACCGACCGTCAGCCCCGAGCCGCCCACCTTGCCGATCAGGGCGGCGGGCACGCCGTGACGCCGGGCCAGGTGCTCCACCAGTTCCAGGTGATGCCGCGCGCAGCTGACCACGATGCGTCCGGCGGACTCGCCGAACAAGAGTGCATCCACGCGAATTTTGGATTTTGGATTTTGGATTGCCCAGCTTTGATTCCGAATTCCGAATTCCGAACTCCGAACTGCGCTGTTGCTCCAATAAGATGGGCTTCGTCCATAATGCAGGATTCCGCGATCGCAACCGCTAATCCACCGTCGGAGCAATCGTGAGCTGACTTGACCAGCCCGCGTGACGCCGCCTCCACCATGAACTCCTGGAGAGCGCGCTCCGCCTTCAAATCAACGCGCGGCGGCTTGCCGGCCTTGCGGCCGTGGATGGTTGCGAGGTACTCGCTGCCGCCCAGCTCCTCGCGCGTTTCGCCAAGCAGGAGAATGGCATCACCTTCGTCCTTGAAGTTGGCCGTGAGTGGCTGGAAGGTAATTGTTCCTATCATCCCAATCACGGGCGTCGGATCGATGGCCCCGCGCGGACTTTCGTTGTAGAAACTGACGTTGCCGCCGGTCACCGGGGTGTCGAACGCCCGGCAGGCGTCGGCGATCCCCCGCACGCACCCTTTGAACTGCCACATGATCCGTGGATCTTCCGGGCTGCCGAAGTTGAGGCAGTCGGTCACCGCCAGCGGCCTCGCCCCGACACAGGCCAGGTTGCGGGCCGCTTCCGCGACGGCGAGTGCCCCGCCCTGGTACGGATCGAGATAGCAGTAGCGGCCGTTGCCGCTGGTCGTCGCAGCCAGCAACTTTGACTTCCCCTTGAGCCGCAGGACCGTCGCATCCGCCCGGCCTGGCAGAACCACGGTATTCGTCTGCACCATGTGGTCGTATTGCTCATACACATAGGCTTTGCTGGCAATGGTCGGAGCGCCCAGCAGCGTCACCAGCGCCGCCGTGTAGTCCTTCGGTTCCGGCAGCCGGCGCACGAGGAGCCGCTGGGCCTTGGCCAGGTAGCGGGGTTTCTTCACCGGCCGGCGGTACACGGGCGCGTCGTCGGTGAGCGCCGAGGCGGGGATGTCCGCTACGGCCGTCTCGCCTTCTTTGACGCGCATCCGGCCGTCATTGGTCACGCGGCCGATCTCCACCGCATTCAGCCCCCACTTCGCAAACAGCTTTTTCACCCGCGCTTCTTTGCCTCGCTTGACGATGAGCAGCATCCGCTCCTGCGATTCGGAGAGCATCACCTCATACGGCGTCATCCCTTCCTCGCGCCGCGGCACCTTCAGGACATCAATCTCGATACCGCAGCCGCCGCGGGTGGCGGTCTCACACGTTGAGCACGTCAAGCCCGCGGCCCCCATGTCCTGGATGCCCACCACGTCGCCGGTGGCCAGCGCCTCGAGGGTGGCTTCGATCAAACATTTCTCGGTAAAGGGGTCGCCGATCTGCACCGCAGGGCGGTCCGCATCGGAGCCTTCGGATAACTCCCTCGACGCAAAGCTCGCCCCGCCCAGCCCGTCGCGGCCGGTGGACGAGCCGACGTAGAGGACCGGGTTGCCCACGCCGCGCGCGGCGGCATGCGCGATGGTGCGCTTCGGCAGGACCCCGATGCACAAGACGTTGACCAGCGGGTTCTCGGCGTAGGTCTTCTCAAAGATAATCTCCCCGCCGGTGGTGGGAACACCCACCGCATTGCCGTAGTCGGCGATGCCCTTCACGACTCCTTCCAGTAAAAAGCGGGTGCGGGGATTTCCGTTGAGCGCGCCGAATCGCAGCGAGTCCAGCAGCGCAATCGGGCGCGCCCCCATCGTGAAGATGTCGCGGATGATCCCGCCAACACCGGTTGCCGCCCCTTGCACCGGCTCCACCGCCGAGGGGTGATTGTGGCTTTCCACTTTGAATGCCACCGCGATCCCGTCTCCAATGTCGACGACGCCGGCGTTCTCCTTGCCCGCAGGCACCAGGATCCGCTTGCCCTTCGTGGGAAACAGCTTCAGGTACGGTTTGGAGCTACCGTAGGAGCAGTGCTCCGACCAACTCACACCAAAAATCCCAACTTCTGTCAGCGTGGGCTGACGGCCCAGCACCTCGACGATGTGCGCGTAGTTTTCTTGAGTGAGGTTGTGAGATTTGGCCAACCGCTTCAACAGCGCAAGATCAGGCATGGACCAGCGCCTCAAGCATCGACTCAAACACGAGCCGGCCGTCCGATGAACCCAGTTCAGGCTCCGACGCACGCTCAGGATGCGGCATCAGGCCCAGGACGTTGCCGGCGCGGTTGGTCAGGCCGGCGATGCAATCGGTGGAGCCGTTCGGGTTCGCGCTGTCAACGAGCTGGCCGCCCGCATCACAGTAGCGGAACACCACCTGCCCGCCGATCTCTCGCAGCGTCTTGGGGTCCACGGTGTAGCGCCCTTCGTTGTGGGCGATGGGCATCCGGACCACCTGCCCAGGCGAAAACCGGTTTGTAAACGGCGTCTCGGTGCGCTCAACTCGCAACGTCACGAATTTGCAGATGAACTGCAACCCGATGTTGCGCAGCATCGCCCCCGGCAGCAGTCCCGCCTCCAAGAGAATTTGAAACCCGTTGCAAATGCCGATGACGAGCCCGCCGTCACGCGCGAACGACGTCACCGCGCCCATGATCGGCGAGAACCGCGCGACCGCCCCGGTTCGCAGGTAATCGCCGTAGCTGAACCCGCCGGGCAGCACAATGGCGTCGCATCCCTTGAGCGACGTGTCCTGATGCCACAGCGCCACCGTCGGCTGACCGAGCACGTCCTTGAGAACGTGCACGCAGTCCTGATCGCAGTTGGATCCTGGAAAGACGATGATGCCAAATTTCATCCGCTATTTCTGCACGTCCACACGATACGTCTCAATCACCGGATTCGCCAGCAGCTTCTTGCACATGCGCTCAACGTCGCGTTTCGCCCCGCTCGCCGAGCCGTGGTTGAGCGTCAGCTCGACGAACTTGCCCATGCGCACGTCGGCGACGCCCTTGAAGCCGAGCGTTTCCAAGGCGCTTTTGATCGTCTTGCCCTGCGCGTCCAGCAATCCAGGCTTCAGGGTAATGTAGACCTTAGCTTTCATCGAGCCGCGGGAGCGCCGATCACCCGATTCAGCATCTCCTGATACGCGGCCTCGATGTCGCCGAGGTCGCGGCGGAACCGGTCCTTATCGAGCTTGCGCTTGGTGCCCTGCTCCCAGAACCGGCAGGTGTCGGGCGAGATCTCATCCCCCAAGAGAATCTTGTCCTGGCAGCGTCCAAATTCCAATTTGAAGTCCACAAGATCAATGCTGCGCTGGGCGAAGTAGCGCTTGAGCACGTCGTTGACCCGGTACGACTGCTGGCGGATATGCGCCAGCTCCTGCGCCGTCGCAGCGCCTAACGCAAAAATGTGATCGTCGTTGATGAGCGGGTCTCCCAGCGCATCGCTTTTGTAGTGCCACTCGAACACCGGCTGCTTGAGGACGATGCCCTCCTCCAATCCGAGCATCTTGGCCATGCCGCCGGCCACGATGTTGCGAATCGTCACCTCCAGCGGGATGATCTCCAGGCGCTTGACGAGCATCTCTCGGTCGGAGAGCTGCTTCACGAAGTGAGTCGGCACCCCCTCCCGCTCAAGCCACTGGAACAGGTGAACGGAGATCTGGTTGTTCACCACCCCTTTATCGACGATCGTCCCACGCTTTTGCGCGTTAAAGGCGGTGGCGTCATCTTTGAAGTACTGGATGACCAGCTGCGGGTCTTCCGTGGCGTACAAGATTTTCGCTTTCCCTTCGTAGAGCTTCTCACCGCGCGTCATCTGTCGTCTCCACAGGTTCTTGTGGGGCGGGCGGCACCGGGGTCGGCAGCTCCTTCGTCGGTGTCAGGGTGTAGGACCAGGTCCTGGCATCGCGCACCCGCAGCGGCAGCAGCTCCATGAACAGGTCGAACGGAATCCACAGATGCATGGGCGCGCGCAAGAGCTGGCGGTCATCGAGCCGCTCAAACCCGTCCTTGCGAAACGTCAGCCGGTACCAGCCGTACCAGGTAAAGTCGTACGTCACCGGGCTTTCGCCTTTGAGCTCATCGTTGACGTACACCTTGGCGCCCGGCGGGTCGGTGCGGATCGTCAGCGACCGGTGGACGCAACCGAAGCAACATGCGACAAGCAACAAGAGACAAGGAACTAGCGCAATTCGGAATGCGGAATGTGGAATTCGGAATGAAAAATTCCGAATTCCCAATTCCGAACTCCGAACTGCGTCCTGACGGATCATAGGCCCACCCGCTTGAAAATCGTGTCGACGTGCTTCAGATGGATGCGCGGATCCAGACACCGGCGCAACGTCTGGGGGCTGAGATGGCGTCGAATGGACGGATCACGCATCAACAGCGCTTCGAAATCGGTGCCGTTGCGCCACGCCGCCAACGCGCATCGCTGGACCAACTCGTACGCGCGCGTGCGCGGCAGCCCCTGGCCCATGAGCGCGAGGAGCACTTGCCCTGAGTAGATGACGCCGTGCGTGCTCTCCAAGTTCTCACGCATGCGGCCGCGGTGAACCACCAGCCCGCGGATCACCTCGGTCATCGTCTGGAGCATGTAGTCCAGCGTGATCGTCGCATCCGGCAGGATGACCCGCTCCACCGACGAGTGGCTGATGTCCCGCTCATGCCACAATGTAATATTCTCCATCGCCGCCATCGCATAGCCGCGCAGCAGCCGGCTCAGGCCGGTGAGGCGCTCGCAGGTGATTGGGTTCTTCTTATGCGGCATCGCGGAGGACCCCTTCTGCCCCCGGCCGAAGGGCTCTTCGACCTCCCGGACCTCGGTCCGCTGGAGGTGGCGGATTTCCGTCGCCAGCTTCTCAAGGCTTCCGCCGAGGAGTGCCAGCGTCGTCACATAGGCGGCATGGAGGTCGCGCTGGATGATCTGGGTGGAAATCGGCGCCGGCGAAAGCCGGAGCTTGCGGCAGACCTCCCGTTCAATCTGCGGGTAGACGTTCGCGAACGTCCCGACCGCGCCCGAGATTTTCCCGACGCTGACCTCGTTCCCCGCCCGCTCCAGACGGCGGTGGTGCCGGCGAAACTCATCGTAAAACATGGCGAGCTTCAGGCCGAACGTCGTCGGTTCCGCGTGCACG
>JACQHS010000034.1 GCA_016198915.1 Candidatus Omnitrophota bacterium | reverse complement strand
GCAGCTGAAGGGGGTCATCGTCCGGCACCCCCAGAAGGATGACATCGGGCTGCCGGTCCAAGAACAGCTCATCGTCGAACTCTATTCCAAGTAACGCGATGATCTACGTCAGAAATGGAGGGAGGTAGATGGGAACGCTGTGGCGTGATTTCGCGACTCCGAAGAAACTGCTGTGTGAGGAGGAGAGTCTCACCGAGACGTACGGGCGGTTTATCGCGGAGCCCTTCGAACGGGGCTACGGGATGACGATCGGCAACAGCCTCCGGCGCGTCCTCATCTCCTCCATCGAGGGGGCTGCGGTCACCTCGATGAAGATCGATGGGGTGCTCCACGAGTTCAGCGCGATCCCGGGCGTGCTCGAGGACATCACCCAGGTCGTCCTCAACGTCAAACAGCTCGTGCTCCGGTCGCACTCCCGCCAGCCGAAGACGATTACAATTGAGAAAGAGAAAAAGGGTCCCGTGACAGCCGGCGACCTCGACGTCGATGAGACGATCGAAGTCATCAACCCGGAATTGCAGTTGTGCACGCTCACGAAAGCCGGCAAGTTCCGGATGGAGCTGGAGGTCAACCGCGGCCGCGGCTATGTGCCGGCGGAACGGCATAAGAAGGAAGGCCAGCCGATCGGGCACATTCCGGTGGATGCGCTGTTCTCTCCGGTGAAGCGGGTGAATTTCAGCGTCGAGGACACCCGCGTGGGCCAGATGACGGACTACGACCGGCTCCTCCTGGAGGTTTGGACCAACGGTGCGATGAGCCCCAAGGACGCGCTCCTGTATGCCTCCAACATCCTCCAGCGCCACCTGGATCTGTTTGTGAATTACGGCAGCCTGCCCGAGGAGCCGGAGGACGGCGAACCGGCAGCCGTCAATGAGGAGCTGCAGGAGAAGCTCAAGACGCCGATCGGCGAGCTGGAATTGTCGGTCCGGTCGGCGAACTGCCTGCGGGAAGCCAAGATCCACACGATCGGCGAGCTGGTGGAGAAGTCGCCGCAGGAGCTCCTGAAATACCGAAACTTTGGGAAGAAATCGCTGGCGGAAATTGAAGAACTGCTCAAGGGCATGGGGCTGACCTTGGCCGGAACGGCCGACAGCGAAACCGTCGCAACGCCAGAATAACCTAGGTACACCACAGATGACACAGAATCCACACAGGGACACAGAGCATACCGGGACGTTTCCTCTGTGGTTCTGTGGATTTCTGTGGTTCTGTGGTATGGGGTAAAAATGCGTCACGCGACACGAACCCAACGACTCTCACGATCCAGCGAACAGCGCGAGGCCTTGCTGGACGGCCTCGTGCAGAACCTCATTGTCCATGGGCAGATTACGACGACGCACGCCCGGGCGAAGGAAGCCCAGCGGCTGGCGGACCGGCTGGTCACACTCGGCAAGGAGGGCAGCATTGCCTCCCGACGGCGGGCGTTGCGCGTCCTGCAGGACCGCGCGCTCGTGAAGCGGCTCTTCACCGACATCGCCCCGCGGTTCGTGGATCTACCCAGCGGCTACACCCGCGTCCTGCGGCTGAGCGTCCGCCGCGGCGACGGCGCTGCGCGCTCGCTGCTGGCTTTCAGTCGGCTCCCCGCGATTCAGCCCGCAGTCCCTGAGGCACCGAAAGCTCCGCCGGCGCCCAAAGCGCCGAGGGCAGCACCCCCGACCCCGCGGCCGATGCCGCAGCGGACCGAGGAGGACGCCAGGAAACCGAAGGGATTGTTCGGAGGGCTGCGCAGGCTCTGGACCCGCAAAAAACCGGGATGACCTTCCCTTCGCAGGCGGCGCTGGCCGACCGCCTCAAGCACATTGAGGGTTCCCCGACGCTCGCCCTCGCTGCAAAGGCCAAAGCGCTGGCGAAAGCAGGCAAGCCGGTGCTGGACTTCACAGCAGGCGAGCCGGATCTTCCCACTCCTCCATCCGTCAAGCAGGCGGGTATTAGCTCGATCGAGGCCGATCATACCAAGTACACGCCGGTCGCCGGCATCCCCGAGCTTCGATCCGCGGTCGTGGCCCACGTCAACCAGCTTCGCCAGACCGTCTACCAGCCGTCGCAAACCATCGTGACCTGCGGCACCAAGCACGCGCTGTTCAACGTGTTCCAGGTGTTGTGCCAGCCGGGCGACGAAGTGATCGTGGTCTCTCCGTACTGGGTCAGTTTCCCGTCGATCGTGCAGCTCGCTGGGGCCACCCCGGTCATTGTGGAAGCGCGGGAGGACGATGGCTTTCTGCCCGAGGGGGACGCCCTGCGCGAGCGCATCTCGGAGGCGACCAAGGCGATCATTCTCAACAGCCCCAGCAATCCGACGGGTGCGGTCATCGATGCCCAGCGGCTTACGGCGATCGCCCGCCTGGCGAAAGAGTACCGCCTCATCGTGGTCAGCGATGAGATTTACGATCAGCTCGTGTATCCGCCGGCGCGCCACGTGTCCATCGTCCAGGCGTGCCCCGACCTCATCGACCAAACGATCATCGTCGGCGGCGTCTCCAAAACCTACAGCATGACCGGCTGGCGCATCGGCTGGGCGGTCGGCCCGCAGCCATGGATCGACGCGATGATCAACGTGCAGAGCCACTCCACGTCTAACCCGTCGTCCATCAGCCAGGATGCGGCACTGGCCGCGCTCACCGGCGATCAGCGGTCGGTCGGTGAGATGCGCAAGGCATTCCAGGAACGCCGGGACCGCATGGTGGACGGATTGAACCGGCTTGCCGGCCTGCGGTGCACGGTGCCGGCCGGCGCCTTCTATGCCTGGTGCAACGTGGCGGCCCTGGGACAATCCGCCGCGGTCACCGCGGCCCAATGGCTGGAGGATGCGCTCGTGGCGGCAGTGCCCGGCGAGGGGTTCGGCTCCTCGGAGTTCATCCGGTTCAGTTTCGCCGCCTCGGTGCAGACGATTGATGAGGGGCTGAAACGCCTCTCCCAATGGTTCTCTAAAAGATGAGCTATCGAGTGACGTTTATTCCAGGAGACGGGATCGGACCCGAGGTGGCCTGGGCGGCCCGCCGGTGCCTGGATGCCACCGGAGTCGCCATTCAATGGGACGAGCGGCTGGCGGGCGAAGCGGCGATCAAGCAGTTTCAGACGCCGCTGCCTGAGGAGACCCTGCAGTCCATCCGCGACACCCGTGTCGCGATCAAGGGGCCGGTGACGACGCCGATCGGCACGGGCTTCCGCTCCGTGAACGTCGCGCTGCGGAAAGCATTGAACCTCTACGCCTGCGTGCGGCCCTGCCGGACGTACGCCGGCGTGCGCTCGCCGTTCCAACACGTGGACCTGGTGGTCGTGCGCGAAAACACCGAAGATCTCTACGCGGGCATCGAGTTTCCGGCCAAGGATGCCCAGACGGTGAAGCTCATTGCGCAGCTTTCGGAGTGGTCGAAGCAGCCGATCCAGCCGGATGCCGCGATCTCCATCAAACCAATCTCGACGACGGCAACGGAGCGGATCGTGCGGTTTGCCTTCGAGTACGCGCTCTCTCACGGCCGCAAGAAAGTCACGGCGGTGCACAAGGCGAACATCATGAAGTTCACCGACGGCCTATTCATGGAGACGTCCCGCCGTGTCGCCAAGACGTACGAGGGGCGCATGGCCTTTGAGGACCGGCTCGTGGATGCGACGTGCATGCAGCTCGTCCTGAAGCCGCAGGAGTTCGACGTCCTGGTCCTGCCCAACTTGTACGGCGATATCCTCTCCGACCTGTGCGCCGGATTGATCGGCGGGCTCGGGGTCGCGCCAGGCGCCAACATCGGCGATGGCATCGCCCTCTTTGAGGCGGTGCACGGCAGTGCCCCGAAATACCAGGGGATGAACAAGGTGAATCCGGTGGCGATGATCCTCTCCGGTGTCTTGCTGCTGCAGCACGTCGGGGAACAGGAAGCGGCCGGCCGGCTTGAGGCGGCGGTGGAACGCATCCTGCGGGAAGGGAAGTCCGTGACGTACGATCTCAAGGCTGATCGGAACGACCCGACCGCCGTCGGCACGCGGGAAATGACTGACGCGATTATCGCGCAACTGAAAACTGTGAAAGTGCGAGTCTGATGCAACGTTACCCTCGTTGGCTGAAAAAGGAGTTCTCTCCTGACGGCGTGGCGCATGAGGTCCGCCGGCTCGTGGGCGATCTTGCGCTGAACACGGTTTGCGAGAGCGCCGTGTGTCCCAATCTGCGCGAGTGCTATGCTCAGCGCCAGCTGACGTTCATGATCCTGGGAAGCCGCTGCACGAGGAGTTGCCGGTTCTGCGCGGTGGACCACGGCCGGCCGCAGCCGCCGGCCGCGGATGAGCCGCG
>JACQHS010000033.1 GCA_016198915.1 Candidatus Omnitrophota bacterium | reverse complement strand
GCTTTCAGCTCCTTGATCGGACTGTGGGAGAGCACCTTTAGGACGAACCCCATCCGTTCCCGCGGCCCGAACGGAGCGAGCACGCGTATTCCCGGCGCCAGGGTCCCACGGAGCGCATCGGGGATGAGGTAGTGGAAGGTCCGCTCCAGCGGGATGTTGAACGCAACTTCAGCGATCATTCAGCAATTTCTTCACCTTCTTCAAGTCGACCCAGGCGAACCGCTTCGCATCAGGGTTGCGCAACAGGTAGGCCGGGTGGTAGGTCGGCACCAGCGGGATCCCGCCGTAGTCCGCGACATGCCCCCGCACCTTGGTGATCGCCACGTGGGGGCCGAGGAGCGCCTTCGCGGCGACCGCCCCCAGCACGCAGATCACCGACGGTTGGACAATGGCGATCTGCGCGCGCAGAAACGGAAGGCACGCCTCGATTTCCTCGGGCTCCGGGGTGCGGTTCGCCGGCGGCCGGTCCTTCAACACGTTGCAGATGTACACGTCCTCTCGCCGCAGACCCATGGCTTGGATCATCTTGGTCAACAGCTGCCCGGCCGCCCCGACGAACGGTTTGCCCTGCAGATCTTCGTCGCGTCCCGGCGCTTCGCCCACGAACATGAGCCGGGCGTCAGGCGAGCCGTCACTGACGACCGCATGCGTCCTCGTGCGGTAGAGCGGGCAGCGGCGGCAACGTTCAACCTCATGAGCGAGTTCGGCCAACCGCTGGAGCTTCGACGGTGCCTCAGACTCGGCGCCGCGGGGCACCGCCGTGACCCCGAGGGCACTCAGCCCTTCCAGATGCTGCTTGAAAGCGCGGAAAAGCCGCTGCTTCTCGCTCATCGGATCACTTGCGACACGATGGTTTCGGCGGCGTCCGGCCGGCTCAGGCGCCGGGCCGCGTCGCGCATCACCGCAAACGCTGCCGGATTGTCAAGGTAGCGACGGACCGCCGCCGCGACGTCTGCCGGGCTGTGCGCCCAGAGGGCCGCCCCGCTGCGCTCCACATACTGCGCGTTGAACCGCTCCTGGCCCGGGATGGCGTGATAGAGGATCAGCGGCAGTCCTTCGCTCAGCGTTTCCATCACGGTCAAGCCGCCGGCCTTCGCCACCACGAGGTCGCTGGCTCCCATGAGCTCTGGCATATTGTCCACAAACCCAAAGACGCGGGCCGGCATCTTCCCGTCGCGTACCCGGCGCTCAAGACGGTGGGCTGCGGCCCGGTTCTCTCCGCAGACCACGAGCAGCTGGATCCGGCCGGGTGCCGCGTCCTCCAACCGCAAGATGGCTTCGACCACGGGCTCAAACGGGCCGACGGTCATGCCCCCGCTCGTCACCAGCACCGTCCGCCGCTGCGGATCAAGGTGGAAGCGCCGCAACACCTCCGACCGATCCACTGGGAGATGAAATCCTTTCGCGATCGGAATACCGATCACCCGCACGCGCTGCGGCGCAATTCCCCGCTGATGGCACTCCACGGCGACGTCCGGGGTTCCGACCACGAAGAGATCGGCTTCGGGTGCCAGCCAAAACCGGTGCGGATGCAGATCCGTCACCACGACGACCACCCGGGCCGTCAGCCAGCCAGCCCGCTTGCCGGCGCCGAAGAGATCGGCGGGAAGAAAGTGCGTGGCGACAACAACGTCGAACGATTCCTCTTTCAGCCATCGGAGGAAGGGCCGGCCTATGATGCGGTTCCAGGTTCGTCGGATGGGCTCAACGACGGCGTAGACGCCGCGCGCATCGAGCAGCTCGAAGCAGAACCCCCACAAGACGGCGAGGTGCCGCACGAGGAGGTAATAGGTTTTCGGATACAAACCTGCCAGCAACGGCGATTCAAACGCCAGAACATCCCGGCACTCGACCCGGGCCTGGGGAAACGCGGCGGCCGCCGCCTGCGCGATCGCCTCAGCGGCTCGCCGATGGCCGGCACCGGCCGTGGCGTACGACACGAGGATGCGGATGGGAAGGCGCGGGTTGGCTACGCCGGTTCCCGTAACCGGCGAAACAGATCGTAGTAACCGGACACTTTCGCCCAGAAGAGCATCGGATTGCCGTCGCGTTCCGTCACCTTGATCCGCCGCAGGGCATACGGATCGATGCCCGGATGCGGTGAGGCCCGGTTCGTCGTGCAGGCCGCGGCGTAGCCGGCTTGCTGGACCGCTGACTGGATCTGCGGGGTGAAACCGCCGACCGGATAACTCAACAACGTCACCGACCGGCCGATCCGCTCTTCAATCACCCGCTTGGACTCGACGAGCTCCTCCGGCAAGCGGTTGGCGTTCACCAGGGGAAGATAACTATGATGCATGGTGTGGCAGCCGATCACCAATCCGTCACGAGCCATCGCCGCGACTTGCTGCCAGGTCGCAAATCCTGGCCAGCCCACTTCTGCCGGTGCGACGAAGACCGTCGCGGGAAACCCAAACCGCTTGAGCAGCGGCCACGCCACCTCATGCGTCTCCGCATAGCCGTCGTCGAACGTGATCGCAACACTGCGGCGCGCAGGCCGTTGTCCTCGGGCAAGGGACGCGATGACCTCCTCCAGTCCCACGACGCGGTAGCGGCCGCGGGCCAGGAACGTGAGGTGCCGCTCAAACGTCCTTGTGGAGACGGTCGGGACATGATCGCCCTTAAACTCCCCCACGCGGTGGTACGCCAGAATGGGGGGATAGCAGGCGAACCGGCTCATCGCGCGGCGATCACGAGGACGTAGCGGGCCATACTCGTCGCCTCCGTTGATGCAAGTTCCAACTCACGCAACTGGTCACGCTGCTCGCTGGTCATCTGTGCGGGATTGAGCCCTCCCAGCCACGCAAAGCGATCAATGGGGTAGAGCGCTTGCCACGTCAACCCCAGCGACTCATAGAGACGTCGCAGCTCGTCTTCGGTCTGCCAATTGTAATACGCGGTGTCGCGAAACGGCCCCTCGCTGCGTTGCTGGACTTCCAGAGCGCTCCTCAAATCATACCGCCGAAGCGCCTCCAGGAGATAGTAAAATTTTGGCCGGTGCGACACGCACAGCAGCCCCCCGTGCCGGACCGCGCCGACAAGGGTCCGCAGGATCTCGCGGTAGTCCGAACACAAGTAGAGCACCTCCGCGCACACGACGGCATCGAAGCGCCAGTCGGGATGATCCGAGAGGACATCCTGCACCTTCCCCTGAACAAACGTTGCTGCAACACCCGCCTGCTTGGCGTGCTCACGGGCGCGGCGCAGCGCGAACCCTGAGGTATCCACACCAGTCACCTCAAATCCTATCTTCGCCAACGGCACGGCGAGGCGACCGGCCTGGCAACCGGCCTCAAGCACCTTCGCCGGCGGACGGATGTCGGCGGCGTCGGCGTGGCTTCGGATACGCGCAAGGTACAGCTGGGCAAAGAACGCCTCATTCGGATCCGCGTACATGTCGTAGTAATCCGGATCGTAATCCGCGACCGCCCGAAGCACTTTCCTGACGACCTTCTGCATTCAGGATATCCGTAGCAGTCGGGCGCTACGAGCCAAAATTCGGACAACCTCGAGCGCGAGGGCGGTGCCGAAATACGCGCGGTCACCTCCGCAGAGGCCGTCGGCGAAATACGTCAAGAGACGCTCCATGGGCGTCTGGCGCGACCGGACCGGGAGTGAAACGCTCGGACCTGATACGGAATGCGGCCCGTCATAGCGGCGGCTGAAATCAAAT
>JACQHS010000032.1 GCA_016198915.1 Candidatus Omnitrophota bacterium | reverse complement strand
TCTGTGGCCCGCTTAAGGGCGCGCGCGAATCCGCGACGGTCGCTGTGGCGCGTCGCCTGGATGACGTGGGAAAACGCGCGGGCATCACGCGGAATCAAGGCCAGACAGGCGCGCCGAATCCGCCGAAGCCGCTGCGCCGCTGCGGGTTGGACGACAAGCTTTTCGAGGAGCGCGGCCGACAACGCCGCACAAAGTGCGGCGACACTGCCTCCGCCCATCCACGAACCCTTGCGGGCGATGCGGCGAAGCAACTCTTCAAGAGACAACCCGGGCCTCACGAGTCACGAAATAACGGAATAATGATGAGCGTAGTATCATGCTCATTATATGTGAATTTTTTCACAGATTCAATTCCTATAGCGGCGGGCCTGCTCCATAGCGGCGGGTGGCACGGCGTTCGCGCGGCCGCGAATCCAGATTTTGCCGCCTGCGCCTCGCGCAGCGGGAAAATCTGCTGAGCGGCTAGCGGATGCCGTGGCAGGCCCCGCCGCTATGGGAGGCGGCCGAGGGCGTTGATGCGGTGGATGAGCTCGGTGAGACGGCCGTACTCCCGCCGATTAAAGCGGAGGATGAGGCGCGGCAGGTGGCTGAGTGCGGGCTCATCCGCCTCCTGAGACAGCGGCCCGCCCTGGCGAATCTCCCCTGCGTGCAGCATCCCCCGAAACTCCCGGGACAGCCGCACAACAGCGCCCTCGGGCAGCGGCCGCTGCAGGCGCAGCACCAACTGTTCCCCAACGTACCGGAGCGAATGGTACGTCGAATAGAAGTCCAAGATGACCCGCGCCGCGTCCTTGGCCGACCGCACTACCTGGTAGATGGAGCGCTCCTCGGAAGAAATCATCCCCTGCCCCGCGAGCTGCTCGTCAAAAAATTTCAGCAGGGGACGCCAGAACTGGCCGCGCGGCACGTCGACGAACACGATCGGGCGCGGGTCCGACTTGCCGGTCTGCACCAACGTCAGCGACTCAAACCCTTCATCGAGCGTGCCGAACCCGCCGGGAAAGAGCGCGGTTGCGTGCGACTCTTTGATGAACAGCAGCTTGCGGGTGAAAAAGTATTTGCAGGTGATGAGCTTGCGGTCCTTGGCGATGACCGGGTTGGCTTCCTGCTCAAACGGCAGGCGGATATTCAATCCGAAACTCGCGTCTCTGCCCGCGCCCTCATGGCCCGCCTTCATGATGCCGCTGGCCGCCCCAGTGATCACCATCCAGCCGGCCTTCGCCATCAGCCGGCCGAACTCGCTGGCCATGGGGTACGCCTGATGGTGACGGTCAAGACGCGAGGAGCCAAACGTCGCGACCTTCCGGACATGGCGGTAGGGGCGGAAAATCGAGAAGGCGTAGCGCAGCTCTTTGAGCGCGGCGTTGACGAGTTTGAGATCGCCGGTCGAAGCACCGCCGGCACCCAGCCGGTAGACCGTCACCATCATTTCCATCAGCAATCGGCGGTCGAGCTCATCGCCGAACGGCCTGGTGAACTCGGCGATCTGGGCGTCGACACGGGCGTCGTGCGTGGTGTACGGGTGGGGGGATTTACTGGTCAGCGGTAAAGGCTCCTCGGATCAGTTCAACATCGGGTGCTTCCTCGTCACGCCAGTCGATCGCCACCACATCGAAGCGGATATCGAGATACGGCAAGCGGCAAGACTGGAGATACCACCGGGCGGCGCGGATGATCCGCCGCTGCTTGGGCCGGGTGATGGACGCTGCCGCCCCGCCCCACGCCGTTGAGGAAGTGGAGCGGACTTCGACAAAACAGAGCGCGCTGCCGTCCTTCGCCACGATGTCAATTTCGCCGACGGGAAATCGGACATTGCGCTCGATGAGCTCAAAGCCCTGGGCGGCCAAATAGGCGCAGGCGATGCGCTCCGCGCGGTCCCCGCGCGCCCCCCGTGGGGACAAGGCAGTCTTAGGCGGCCGAAACCAGTTCATGGGAGGCCTCAGCAACCGGGCGGAAACTCACGCGGTGAAACAACGAGGGGCCGAACAGCTCGAGTGCTGCGGCGTGCACCGCCGTGCCGTAGCCCTTGTGCCGGTGGAACTCATACCGGGGGTCCAGCTCGTGATAGAACGCCATCAAGCGGTCACGGAATACCTTCGCCACGATCGAGGCGCAGCCGATCACATAGCTGAGCTGGTCGCCGTGGAGAATCGGCCAGCACGGCATGGTCAGCGGGGGAGTGAGATGTCCATCGACCAAGACGACATCAGGGGTCTCCGGCAGATCATCCACCGCTTGCCGCATGGCCAGGAGGGTGGCGCGATGGATGCGGCAACGGTCGATCTCTTCAGCGCCGACGACGCCGATGCCAACGTCCGCCGAGGCGAGGATGACGTGAAATGCCGTGGCGCGCTGGGAGGCGGTGAGCTTCTTGGAATCGTCAATGCGGACGGGCAGCCGCGATCGGCGGAGGATCACCGCGGCGGCGACGACCGGCCCTGCCCACGGGCCGCGGCCGGCTTCATCCACGCCGGCGATGCGCACAAACCCGCTGGCACGGGCCAGGCGGTCAGGGTTTTGCGGGTTCCTCTTTGGCAAGCGCCGCCTCTGGTTCTGTCGCGCTGTCCTTCTCTGCCGACGCGCCCTCGGGACCTTCGGCCGCCTCAAGACGCGTTTTCTTCACGACGTGCCGCAGGAAGTACAGCCGGCTTCGCTTCGCCTTTCCGGACCGCAGCAGCTCCACGCGGTCGATCACCGGCGCATCAAACGGGAAGACCCGTTCCACGCCGACGCCGTGGGTCATCCGGCGCACGGTAAACGTCCTCGACGGCCCTGAGCCGCGGACGCGGATCACAATCCCTTCGAACTGGCCAAGCCGTTCCTTGCCCTGTTCGAGAATCCTGAACCAGACGCGCACGTCATCACCCGGCGTGAACGCGCAGGGTGATGCCGGTGTCGTGCCATGGATGAGTTTGAGCCAATCCATCAGGTGCCTCCTTGAAGATCAGGGCGCAGCTGCAGCGTCTTTGCAACCGACTGGAGCTTGCGCCAGTGGGCGACTTGTTGATGGTCACCCGACAGTAGAATGTCCGGGACCGCCATCCCCCGGAACACCGGCGGCCGCGTGTACTGCGGGTATTCCAACAAGCCACCGGCAAATGACTCCTCATCCGTCGCTTGGGCATGGCCGATGACCCCGGGGAGAAACCTCGCCACCGCGTCAATGAGCACCATCGCCGGCAGCTCCCCGCCGGTCAAGACGTAATCGCCGATCGACACGCTTTCATCCACGAGCGTCTTCACCCGCTCGTCGACGCCTTCGTAGTGGCCGCAAATGACGATCAAGCGATCGACGGCCGACAAGCGTTGGGCCATCGACGTTGACAGCCGCTCGCCCTGCGGGCTCATCAGGACGGTGCGGCACGTCGCGGGTTTGATCGCTTCGACCGCCTCAAAGATCGGCTCAGGCCGCATGACCATCCCGGGCCCGCCGCCGTACGGGCGGTCATCGACCGAGCGGTGCTTGTCATGGGTATAGTCCCGGAGGTCGTGCAGCGCGATCTGCAAGACCCCCTTCTCCTGCGCGCGCTTGATGATCGACGCGTCCAGCACCGCCTTAAACATCTCTGGGAAAATGGTAATTACGTCAATCCGCATAGTAGATCCGCCGGGACGTTTCTATTTTCGCTTCCGCTTTCCCTCCTGCGAAAATAGAAATGTCCCACAGTTAGCTGCCCCGGGCCGACGCCAAGGAGACTTTCTTGAACCGTTTTACCAGCGCGTTGACCGCTTCGGACACCTGCGCGCCCGAGGAGATCCAAAAGACCAGCCGCGACTCATCGAGCGAAAATTTCGGCGGCTCAAACGACGGGTCGTAGAACCCGATCGTTTCCAGCACGCGGCCGCGCTGCGCGCGGGTGCGGTCGGTGACGACGATCCGGTGATGCGGCGCCTTGGTTGTCCCGCGCCGCTGCAATCTCACAACCACCATGACTGACGACCCCCTTCTCTTACCCCTGCTTGACCCGTGTGATTTTCGCGCCTAAACGCGCCAAGACCTCTTCCAATCCGGCATAGCCCCGTTCCATGTGGTCCACACCGTCAAGCTCCGTGTGATTCTCCGCGACCAGCCCCGCAAGGATGAGGGCGGCCGACGCCCGCAGATCGGGTGCGACGACCGGAGCGCCTCGAAGCGATTCGACCCCTTTGACCACTGCGCTCGCCCCTTCGCGGGTGATCTGTGCGCCCATGCGGTTGAGCTCCGAGATGTGCATGAATCGCTCCGGGTAAATCTTTTCGGTCAGGAGGCTCACCCCGCGAGACACCGCCATCAACGCCATCATCTGCGCCTGGAGATCCGTCGGGAATCCGGGAAACGGCAGCGTGGTGACCTCCACGGCCTTCAGCGCCCCGTCGGATTGGACGCGCAGCGCGCCGTTGAGTTTCTCGATGGAGGCGCCCGCCTCCGTCAGCTTGTCAATCACAGCGCCGAGATGCTCGGCGCGCGCGCCGTCGATCGTCACGTCGCCTCCCGCCATCGCCACGGCGATCATCAGCGTGCCGGCCTCGATGCGGTCCGGGATAATGCGGTGCCGCGCGCCTCGAAGCCGCGCAACACCCCGGATGCGGATCACCCGGGAGCCGCATCCTTCAATGCGCGCGCCCATCGTGAGGAGAAAATTCGCAAGGTCCACGACCTCCGGCTCGCAGGCAGCCTGCTCAATCAGCGTCTCGCCCTCCGCCAGCGAGGCCGCCATCATCACGTTGCCGGTGGCCAGGACTGAGGAGCCGAACGACCCGCCCAGCTGCACCCGGGCCCCGCGCAACCCGCTGGTCGATGCGATAATGTAGCCGTGCTTGATTTCGACCGACGCGCCCAGCGCCTGCAGGCCCTTGAGGTGCAGATCGATCGGCCGCGCGCCGATGACGCAGCCGCCGGGCATCGACACCTTGGCGCGGCCACGCTTCGCCAGCAACGGACCCAGGACGCACACCGACGCCCGCATCCGGCTGACGAGCTCATAGGGCGCGACCACACCGGTGTAGGCGTCCGGCGTGATGGTCAATCGATCCTGGGCCAGTGCCGCACCCACGCCCAGGCCGCGCAGGATCTCCATCATCGTGAAGACGTCCGTCACCGGCGGGACGTTCGTGATGACGGACGGCTCGTCGCTCAGCAGGCACGCCGCCATGATCGGCAGGACGGCGTTCTTCGCCCCGTGGACGCTCACCGTGCCGCAGAGAGGTCCGCTGCGTTCAATGACAAGTTTGTCCATCCACTCTATATGATGGCCGCACGGACGCTCACAACACCCCGAGGGCGGCCGGCCAGGTCATGGACGACCTGAATGGACTCGGCCCACGGGGTTCTCTGAAGATCGCGCAAGAGCTGAACGGGCTGTGCTTCTCCGCACTCCAAGACCAGCAGCCCGCCCGGCGCCAACAGGCGCGGTACCTGTGTGACGAGTTGGGAAAGATCGCGCATCCCGTCGGCTCCGCCGTCAAGGCTCAGGCGCGGTTCGTGGCGGACATCCCGGGGAAGCTGTTCCACGAGTGCGGTGGGAACGTACGGGGGGTTGGCAATGATGCCGTCAAACGTGCCGCAGATCGCCTCTGCCCACCATCCCTGGACGAGGTGCACCCTCGCCGCACAGCCATGACGTTCCGTATTCCCTTGAGCGATGCGTAAAGCGTTCCATGATAGCTCAACTCCGACGAGAACACAAGTCGGAAGCTCGCACGCCAGCGTCACGGCGATGCAGCCGCTGCCGGTCCCGAAGTCCAGCAGCCGGAGGGGCCGGCCCAGCCGGGCTTCAAGATCCCGCAGCCGGATCACCGCCGCCTCCACCACCGCCTCGGTCTCCGGGCGCGGAATGAAGACGCCGGGCACGACTGCGAACCTGCGGCCGACAAACTGCGCTTCCTTGAGCAGATACTGCAGGGGCCGGCCGGCGGCGCGCGCGGCGATCTGGGCGTCAAATTGCGTCAGGGCGTCTTGCGGAACGGCACCTTCGTACAGGTAGAGTGCCAGAGGAGCGGCGTTGAGCAGACGTCCCAGCAGCCACTCGGACTCATGGCGGGCGTTCGCGACACCGGCGGCTTCCAGCCGTCGGGTGCCCTCTCGAATCATCTCCCGAACCGCGCTCATCCCGCGGCCTCATCCAGCTGGCGGCCCTGCTCTTTGGCGCTCACCGCATCCGTGAGCGGCGTCAGCTCGCCTTCCATGATCTGGTCGAGTTGATGCAGCGTCACCCCGGCGCGATGATCGGTCACGCGCTGGTCGGGGAAATTGTAGGTGCGGATCTTTTCGCTGCGCTCGCCCGTCCCCACTTGTTTGCGTCGGCGGGAGGCAATCTGTTGCTGCTGCGTCTGCTGCATCTGATCCAGCAGCCGCGCGCGCAAGACACGCATCGCCTTCTCCTTATTGCGCAGCTGGCTGCGCTCGTCCTGGCAGGTCACCATGAGGCCGGTCGGCAGATGCCGGATGCGCACGGCCGAATCGGTGGTGTTGACCCCCTGCCCGCCCGGACCTGAAGAGCGGTAGACGTCAATCTGGAGATCCTTGGCCGGAATCGCCGGCAGTTCGACATCCTCCGGCTCCGGCAGCACCGCGACGGTCACCGTGGAGGTGTGGATGCGCCCCTGCGCCTCCGTCGCGGGGACACGCTGCACCCGGTGGACACCGCTTTCATACTTGAACCGCTGCCACGCCCCGGGCCCGGTGACCGCGAAGGCGACCTCTTTCAATCCCCCGGCTTCGCTCGGCTGGCCGTGCATCGGCTCGACCGTCAAGCCGCATTTGGCCGTATACTTCGTGTACATCCGGTACAAGTCGGCGACGAACAGGCTCGCTTCCAGCCCGCCGGTCCCGGCGCGGATTTCAACGATGAGCGGACGCTCCGGCGCCTCGGTACGCTCCTTCCAGAGCTGCTCCAGCTGGCCAAGGAGGGTCACTTGCTGCTGCCGAAGCTGATACGCTTCCTCCTTGGCAAGCTCCCGCATCTCGAGGTCGCCCTGGGCATGGAACAGCTGCTCGGCTTCGGCGGCATCGTGCTCAATGCGCTGGTACGTGCGGTACGTCAACACGATCTCGCGCAGATCCGAAAGCTCCTTGGAGCGCTGTTGATATCCTTTCGGGTCGGTGCCGCGCTGGCTTGCGAGTGCCGCGACCTCCTGCTCGAGCTCGGTGTACCGGTAGTCGAGCTTCACCAGCTGCTCAAGCAACTGCTGGCGGGAAAGTGACATCCGAAGAAGTTCGGGGTTGGGGGTTCTGGGTTCTGGGCACTTGCCCCGAGCCCCGAACCCGGAGCCCTGAGCAAGTCATCTACTTGGTGGGTGTCTTACGAGTATACTTGCGGCGGAATTTCTCCACGCGGCCCGCGGTATCCATCAGCTTCTGCTGACCCGTGAAAAACGGGTGGCAGCTCGCGCACACATCCACATGGAGCGTCGGCTTCGTTGAGCGGGTGTGGTAGACGGCGCCGCACGTGCACGT
>JACQHS010000030.1 GCA_016198915.1 Candidatus Omnitrophota bacterium | reverse complement strand
TGGACAGACGGATGTTGTTGGAGGATCCGGATAAGCTCTTCACCCGCATACCCGGTCGCTCCGGCGATTGCGACCCGAAGTTTCGGCATCTATGAGGCTGAGTGGTTGTCATCTTAGCACATCACAGAAGCACAGAATAGTCGGAGAAATCCCTTACACACCACAGAATCACAGAAAGGTTCCTTCTTCTCTGTGGTTCTGTGTGGCCTCTGTGGTTCTGTGGTGTCATCGTTTCGTCCACTGGAACCGCTTGCGCGCGCCCTTCTGGCCGTACTTCTTGCGCTCCTTCATCCGGGGATCCCGCGTCAGCAGGCCGGCCCCCCTCAGGCTGGCTCGGTAGGCGCTGTCCAACTGCACCAGCGCCCGGGCGATCCCTAGCCGGATCGCGCCCGCCTGGCCGGTCAACCCGCCACCCTCCGCGTTGGCAAACACGTCGTATTTTCCCAGTTGGTGGGTGATCAGCAGCGGCTCCTTGATGGCCAGCCGCAGCGCCTCTCGGGGAAAATAGGCGTCGTACGGCCGGCGGTTGACCAGGATTGTCCCGCTGCCGGGAATCAACCGCACCCGCGCGATCGCCTCGCGGCGCCGGCCGGTGCCGACCAAGGCCTGTCCTGCCATCGAAACCGCCGGGGCGGGCGGTGCCGGCTCCGGTGCTGGTGTGGTGGTCTGTTCAGCGTCTGTCATGTGCGTTTTGCTAGCAAGGCTTCGTTGACGGGTTGCGGCTGCTGAGCCCCATGGGGATGGTCCGATCCAGCATAGATCTTGAGCTTGCCCAGCATCCGGCGGCCCAGCGGCCCGGCAGGCATCATCCCCTTCACCGCCTGCCGCAACGCGCGATCGGGATGCGTCTTGAGCACTTCGCCCAAGGTCCGCTCCCGGCGGCCCCCTGGATAGCCGGAGTACCGGTCATACACCTTCTTGGACTCTTTCCCGCCGGTCACCGCGACCTTGCCCGCGTTGATCACCACCACAAAGTCGCCGGTGTCCAGAAACGGCGTAAACGTCGCCTTGTGCTTGCCGCGGAGGATCAGCGCAATCCGGCTGGCCAAGCGGCCCAGCACCCGGTCGGTGGCGTCAATCAGCAACCATTGCCGGTTGAGCCGGTTGTATGCTGGAAGTGTGGTGGTCATGGCGAAAATGAGGCGTTATTCTACCGTCTAATGCACGACGTGTCAACCTCTTATGACGGGCGAATCGTGGCGCTAGTGCGGCAATGAAGCACTTGTGCTGCAACTGGGACCTTCTATTTTCGCCTCAGGAGTCCCATAGCGAAAATAGAAATGTCCCCGGTTTGTGGCTCGGTCTTGACGGAAACACTCTAGATCAGATAGACTTACAGTGACAATCGAACTACCCGAGAAAGGCACACCCGAAGTAATTCGGGGTCGCAAAGCCACGGGTCCTGTGAAGCAGGATTGCCAGGTTGCCGAAGGTAAATGGCACAGGATCGCCGGGTTACCGAAGGAGAAGTTGGCATCGGTAATCCGGCTTTTTGTTGACCAACCAGTCGAGACAGTGGAGAGTCCATGCCACGGTACTCCAACAGGTTACGAGCGATTGGCGAGCGACAGCGCCTCCGCGCGCCTCGTGGGCTGACGCTGCTTGAGTGTCTCATTTCGATCCTCGTCCTGGCCGTCGCCGTGTTTACCTTCGTCTCCAACTTAACGCACCTCGTCGTGCTTATCCGGCAGAACAAGATGGCGCTGTTGGCCAAGACGGCCGTGCAGCGTGAAATGGAACGCAGAGAGAGTCAGGGTTTCTTCACGATCTCGGCGCTGTGTCTGAGCAACCCCAACGCGTTTGCGCCGACCGCCGATGGGATCAGTCCGATTCCAGGCGCCACCGGCCAGATCCTCGTCTGCGACTACGATCCGGCCACCGGCAATTGCAGTGGATGCGGAACGTCCGCGATCAAGAAGCTCACGGTCACTGTCAGCCTGGGGCCTTCGCGCGTGTACCGCCTGACGAGCCTGTTTAGCGACTGGACCGCTGGGCTCGCCTCTGCCACGAACTCCTACTATCCGCCGTCATGAGCCTGCGCCTTCGCATCCTCAAGCATCTGGCTCCGCACAGCCGCCGAAGTCGCACAGGCTTCACTCTCGCGGAGCTCTCCGCCGCCACGATCGCCTCGACGATCATCCTGGGGATCGTCACGCACATCTATCTGGCGACCAACACCACGATCGAGTTAGGGTACGGCCAGGGCACGCTCCAGATGGATCTGACCTACGCGGCGGATGCCTTCGAACGCGATGCGGCCGAGACCTACGAGATGCCGCTGAGTTGGGACACCGGTGGCATCTGTCCCAGCTCCACAGGCACCCTCTGGCGCGATCACGACAGCAACGGTGATGGGGTGGCGAGGTTGATCTTGAGAACGGCCGGCATTGCGCCGACATCAGGACAGTCATTGTCCAACATGCCGGATTTTTTTGTCTACACATTTAACAGCGCTAAGGGCCTTCTCCAACGTGAAGTCTGCACGAATTCTCCCATGTTCACGACACGCGTTGACAGCCTGACGGTCCTTGCGCGAGACATCACGCGAGTCAAGTGGAGCTGGGGCAATGTCAATCAGAACGGCACCGGGCGTCTGGAAGTGACCATGCAGTTGTGGGGTGTTGCGCAGCGTGGACCGCTTGCGCAAGGCCACCCCCTGACCGTCGTCTCGCGCGCCGCGCTGCGCAACACCCCCCCGTAGCGGAGGAGGCCCATTGAAACATGACCGCTCAGATGTTCTCGTGGACAGGATCGAACCGTGGCGGCCTGCTCTTATGGACGCTCGGCATTAACGCGGTGTTGCTCCTGTACCTGGTGGGATCGTTCCCCTTCATCCATACTGTGGTGCGCGTTCCCGCACGCTCCTACCTCGACTCCCGAGCGCTGTACCTTGCCGAATCCGGCATTGCGCGCGGCTTGTGGGAGTTCAATGATAACGGCGCGGGCTTTTGGCGAACCGATGAGCCGGCCCGCACAGGCCTGCCTGCGGGACCCTGGGTGCAACTGCCAGACTGCAGCGGAGTCCAGGGCGGCGGGACGGACTGCCGGCAGCTCACCATTACGGCGTTTCCCGCCGGGGATGGGTCGGGTTCGGCGGGTGATTTCCGCGTCATCGCGCGCGATCCCCTCACGAGCCCGACTCCCACCCTGTTCGCCACCGGGTTCTTCCCGAACGCGACCAGTCCGACGGCCAAGCGGAGGATCCGCGTGGACCTCCAGTGGGTGCCGACGGACTTCGGCTCCGCCGGCTTCGGGTACGAGCGGATCTACCTGACCGGCATGGTCAGCGTCGACAGCTACGACAGCAACAACGGCTCCTACGGCGGCGGCAGCGAAAGCCAGGGGCACATCGGCACGAACGATGCCGGGGGGCACAACCCGGATGTGCTCATCTCGCTGGATCCCTTCTATGTCGTCAACGGCAACGCCTATGTGCCGACCGGCAGTTCGCCACAGATTGATGCCGGCGACCTCGCCGGCTCCGTCGTCACGCAGCGCCCGCAGCCAAAGCCGGCCATCGTCGTTGACCCCTCGCTGGCCTCGCTATCCGTGACGACGTCGAACATAACCGGATGGAGCGGCTTCAGCGCCAACGGGTCCGGGGGCTTTAGCTGCGGGGGGACGTGTACCTGCTACACCGCGGTCCGCGTCAAAGGGGTGTACGTGAGCGGCAGGCTCGAGATATATGACGGCTGCCAAATCTTGATCGATCGGTGCGCGGGCGGCACCTGCATGAGCACACCCGGGGGCACGCTTAACACGGACGGCTCGGGAGTGCTGATGAAAATGAATGGAACCGCAGTGAACAAGATTTTCCTCCGCGATGGCGACTCCTCCCTCGATGGAGGGGGCATCCAGTGGACCTCGTCGATCCCCCAGGCGGACCGTCGGCCCGAGCGCCTGCAGCTCTACGGCACCGGCGCTGGCGTGGGCATCCACCTCGCGATGAAGCCGCACGCCGACGGCTCCCCCTTCTACGGCGTGGTCTACGTGGACACCGGAGACGTCAGCGTGGCACAGGGCAGCGAGAATGGCGGGGTCTACAACACCGAGTACTTTGGCGCCTTCGTCGCCGGCAAGCTCTTGCACATCTACGGCAACGGCGGCAAGCAGGCGCTGGTCCACTACGACCGCGCCCTGCGCGGCCTGAAGCTCGACGGCACCGGCCGCACCGTCACGCCGGGCCAGGGCGTTTGTCGAATCCGCAGCTGGCACGTGGAAAACTAGCACGTCTCGTCCGGATACGTCACTGAGACGAGGGCCAGCCCGTGCGCCGGAGCCGTCATCCCCGCCAGACGCCGGTCGCCCCTTCGCAGCATCCTCCGGATCGTCCCCGCAGGCAACCGGCCGCGCCCCACGTCGAGCAGCGTTCCCACGATGCTGCGGACCATCGTGTGCAAGAAGCCGCTCCCCTCGACCTCCACCTGGAGTTCTGAGCCCCGCCGGATCACCTGGATATCGGTGAGCCGCCGAATAGTCCCCCGCCTCCTCCGAGCCGCCTGAGCGAACGCCCGGAAATCGTGCCGTCCCGCAAGCGCCGCCGCCTCACGACGCATCAGGGACAGATTGAGCGGTCTGGGGACATGGTGGACGTACGGCCGGATGAACGGCGGCACCACACCGCCGAGGAAGATGCGGTACCGATACCGTTTGCTCACGGCGTGAAACCGCGCGTGAAACGAGGGCTCAGCCTCCTCGATCTTGGGCACCGAAATATCTGAAGGCAGCAGCGCGTTGACTGAGCGCAGCAGGCGGTGGCGCGGCATCGCGCTGTGCGTTCTCACGTGCGCGACTTGCGCCAGCGCATGCACGCCCGCATCCGTCCGTCCGCTGCCCACCACCTTTACCGGCTCTCGCAGGATTTGCTTCAGGACGCGTTCTAATGTCCCCTGGATCGTCGGTCTGCGGCCCTTCTGGATTTGCCAACCTACATAGCGGGTGCCGTCATACGCGATGGTGAGCTTGAGGGTTCTCATAGGAAGGACGTGACACGTGACAAGTTACATGTGACACGAACGTGTCACTTGTCGCGTGTCACTTGTCACGCTTTATCAGCAGCTCCGCGATTTGAACGGCGTTGGTCGCGGCACCCTTGCGAAGGTTGTCGCCGCTGACCCACAGCGTCAGGCCGTGTTTCACGGAGTCGTCTTTCCGCAGCCGGCCCACGAGGACGTCATCCTGTCCGGCGGCGGCGAGGGGCAGCGGGTAGGCGCCGTTGACCGGGTCATCAACCACCCGAACGCCTGGCGCGCGACGCAAGAGCTGACGGGCGCGGGCAACCGACAGCGGCCGCTCGGTTTCAATCCAGATCGCTTCGGCATGCGCCACGAACACCGGCACCCGCACGCAGGTTGCAGAGATCGCCAGCCGCGGCTCCTCAAGGATCTTGCGAGTCTCGTTCACCATCTTCATCTCTTCCTTGGTGGAGCGGTTATCGAGGAAGATGTCCACTTGCGGGATGACGTTGAACGCAATCTGCTTCGGCAGCGCTCGAGGCTCGAGGCTGGAGGCTCGAGGCCTTTCAAAAACTTCAACCTTGAGCCTTGAGCCTTGAGCCTTGAGCGCACGAAGCGCCTGCCGTGTTTCTGTTAGAAGCTGCCACATGGCTTTGGCGCCAGCGCCGGACACCGACTGGTAGGTGGAAACGATGATCCGTTTGATCCCGGCGACCGCATGGAGGGGGGCGAGCGGCACGAGCATGATGATGGTCGAGCAGTTCGGATTGGCGACAAGCCCTGCGTGGCGTTTCAGCGCCTGAGGGTTGACCTCCGGCACGACGAGCGGCACCTCCGGCGCCATCCGAAAGGCGCTGGAGTTGTCCACGACCACAGCACCCCGCTTGACGGCTTCCGGCGCAAACTCCAGACTGCGGCCAGCGCCGGCGCTGAAGAGCGCGACGTCAATCCCGTCAAAGGAGCGGTTTCGCAACGTCTCCACCCGCTGGCTTGAACCATTGAAGGCCAGGCGCCGGCCTTGGGAACGCACGGAGGCCAGCAGCCGGATCCGTTTGACGGGAAAGCGGCGCTGGGCCAGGACGCGGAGCATCTCGGTACCGACAGCGCCTGTGGCGCCGACAACCGCAACGTTATATCGATTTTTCATTGAGTGCCTTAACGACGAGATCTCCAACTTCCGATGTTGAGTATCCCATTTGTCCTGCGGCGAGGCTTTTGAGCTTCGTGCCAGTCACCTGCATGACCGCCTGCTCGATCGCAGCCGCCGCTTTCGTCTCGCCGAGCTGCTCGAGCATCATGGAGCCTGCGCAGATCGCCGCCAGCGGATTGATGGCGTTCTGCCCCGTGTACTTCGGGGCCGAGCCGCCGATAGGCTCGAACATCGAGACCCCCTGGGGGTTGAGGTTGCCGCCGGCGGCGATCCCCATGCCGCCCTGGATCATGGCCCCAAGGTCCGTGATGATATCGCCGAACATGTTGTCGGTGACGATGACGTCGAACCACTCCGGGTTCTTCACCATCCACATGCAGCAGGCGTCCACATGCGTATAGTCGGTTTGGACGTCCGTATACTCCTTAGCCACCTCATAGAAGACGCGCTCCCATAAATCATGGGCATACGTCAGCACGTTCGTCTTGCCGCAAAAAGTCAGCTTCTTACGTTTCGCTCGCTTGCGGGTATAGTCAAAGGCAAACCGAACACACCGTTCAACACCCCGGCGGGTGTTGATGGATGTTTGCAGCGCGACCTCATCCGGCGTGCCCCGTTTCGAGAAGCCGCCCGCTCCCACATAGAGGCCTTCGGTGTTTTCCCGCACGACGACAAAGTCAATGTGCTCAGGGCCTTTGTCTTTGAGCGGCGTCCAGACGCCCGGATACAGCTTCACCGGCCGCAGGTTGATGTACTGGTCCAGCGCAAAGCGCAGCTTCAACAGGATGCCGTGCTCCAGGATCCCGGGCTTGACGTCAGGATGTCCGATCGCGCCGAGATAGATTGCGTCGACCTCCCGCAGCTCCTTGAGCACCGAATCCGGCAGCGTGTCGTTCGTCTTCAGATACCGCGCACCGCCCAGGTCGTACGGCCGCCACTCCACGCGGAATCCTGCCCGGGAGGCGGCGGCGGCGAGCACCTTGGTTCCCTCTCGGATGACTTCAGGGCCGGTCCCATCGCCGGGAATCACCGCGATCCGGTACGTTCGCGTCGCGGTGCGCGGGCCGGCTGGTTGAGCGGTCGGTGCCGTCGTGCGCATGGTTACGTCTTCCCGTGCTGAATCCGCTGCATCAGGGCTAACGCATCGCGATGGTAGGGGTCGTAGCGCAGCCCGGTGCGAAGATACTGCAGCGCCTGCTCCGAACGCCCCTGGCTGAGCGCGATGCGCGCCAATCCATAATACGCCTGCGCGGTGCCCGGTGCAACGGCGAGCGCCCGCTGAAAGGACGACTCAGCGTCGAGCGTTCGCCCCTGTGCCAGCCACGCCTCACCCAGCTTTTCCGGAAATCCCGCGTCCTCGGGAAAGGCGCGCACCCCAAAGGTCAGGACGTGCTCAGCGGCGGTCCACGATCGCATCTTGGTGAGGACCTCTGCGTAGTCGCCCACCAAGGCGGGCCGGCCGCCTCCGTCCTGCGACATCGCGGACCGATAAAACTCGGCCGCCACAGCGTAGTGATCCTCCTTCCAGCAATCGCCAAGCTCTTCTGCGAAGGCGCTGTCAGGCACCTCGAGACTGGCGGCCTGCAGATAGAACTGCTGGGCGAGCTGCCGTTGCTGCTGCTGCCAGTGCAGCCGGGCAAGCAGCCGGTACGGCTTCGGATCGTCCGGCGCCAAGGCCGCCGCCTGCGTGAGCGCAGCTTCCGCCTTCAAGAACTCCTGCAGCCTGAGGTAGAGCGCTCCGAGCTGTCCCCGGGCTTCGCTGGAGGCCGGATTGACGGCGACCGCCTGTTCCAGAGCCTTGCGGGCTTTGTCGAACTGTAGACGAGAACTCCACATCGCCCCCAGATCCTGGTAGAACGCCTCGTCTTCCCGCGACGCGTCATAGTCCGGCACGAGGGACTGCGGCGAGATCTGAAACCGCTCCAGTCCGTCGGCGTTGGTCTTCACGATGGGGCCGAGGTAGAGCGCCTTCGGAGCGCTGAACTCGAGCCACGGCTGGTCATCCACATGGACCCAGGGCGCATCCGACGTCAGCTGCTCGAGTTCCGCCGCTCCAAATAGGAACGATTGCAGCAGCACCTCAGGCGTCGTGACCCGGACAGCCGCCAAGCCCTCACGGACTGCTGGCAGCGCCATGCGCCTCGCGAGCTGCTCGTACGTGCGCTGGTGCGGCGTCATTGAGCCGACGAGCAACAGGTCCCCTTGAAGCGTGGACCACACGGAGACATGCGGAAATTCCGCATGGAACGTCTTGAGGATGAGCTTCACGTCGCCCGGGGTGATGCGGTAGAGCTGAAGCCACTGGGCCATCAGTCCGCCGGGCGCCAGCCGCCGCTTGGCCAGCCGGTAGAACTCCTGGGTGAACAGATATCCGATCCCGGACATCCAGGGGTTCGAGGGCTCAGAGATGATGACGTCGTACTGTCGCGGGCTTGCCAGCAGGAAGTTGCGCCCGTCGGCGGGAAAGATGGTCACCCGCGGATCGTCATGGACGCCGTCATTCTGCGCCTTAAAGAACCGCGCCGCCTCAATCACGGCCGGATCAAGCTCCGCGCAGTGCAAGGTCGTCACGGGATGGCGTCCTGCCTGGCCCAGCGTGACCCCGCTGCCCAGCCCGATGACCAGGACAGACTGCGGCTGATCGTGCAGCAACAGCGGGATGTGCGCCGAGAGGACTTGCGTGCCCATGTCCAGACCGCTGGACGCGTCAGTTTTCCCGCCGACTTTGAGGAAGATCGCTTCTCCAACCTGGTGGACGCTCACGGTCGCATTGAGGCTGTCTTTGTAGTAGAGAATCTTGGAGGAGGCGACCCCCTTTCCGACCGTGGTGTTCCGGTAGTTTTCAGGATTCAGATAGGCGCCGGCGGCGAACAGCTGCTGGCGCCAGACCGGCAGGATCACCGTATGGCTCAGCACGACCGCCCCGAGCAGCGACGCGGTGGTCAGCGCTACGCGCAACCACACGGCCGCCGTCCCGGACTGCAGGTACAGAATGCCGGCGGCCAGCAGATTGATGATCGCGGCGACGACAATCGCCAGGGGAAGCCCCAACAGCGGGATGAGGACAAAGCCGGCCAGGAATGAGCCGGCAATCCCCCCCAGGGTATTGATGGCGTAGGCGCTGCCAAGCTGCCGGCCAAGGTGGGCGAAGCGCCGGGTGACAAGATCACTCACGACGGGAAAGAGAAACCCCATGAGGTACGTGGGAATGATCATGGCCGAGGCGCAGAGGACAAATTGCAGCCATGACATCCCGGTGAATGATCCGCCGGTCAGCGGCCAGAGCCTGACGAACCATTCTGGCAACTGATTGAAGAATGGGATCGAAAAGAGCCCATAGAGGCCTAACACGATCTCAATCGTGATGAATTGCGGGATCGTGGCCGGCCGTTGCCGCAACGCTCGCCGCGCCCACGCGCTGCCCGCGGCCATGCCGCCAAGGAATGTCGCGAGCATAATGCAGAACGCATAGGTGGAACTGCCGACCACCAGGCTCAGGGTCCGGGTCCACGCGACTTCATAGACCATCGCCGAGAACCCGGAGAGCCCAAACGCGGCAAGCAGCCATCGAAGGCGCAGCGGCGACTCCTCGGGTGCGCTGACTGCGGCAGGACTCGCCGGCGCCGGCCTGCGGAAGCCGAGGCTCTCGAGATGGCGGTCAAACGCCAGGCACAGCACCCCGATCCCGAGGTTCGACACGCCGGCGCACAGCAACGTCCGGAAGAGTCCAAGGACCGGCAGCCCCACGAAGTAGACGAGCAGCGTGCCCGCCATGGCCCCGGCCGTGTTGATGCCGTAGAGCCCGGCGATCTTCACCCCCCGCTCTTCGCTGGTCCGGATCAGGAACCGGCTCAAGACCGGAAACGTCCCCCCCAACAGCGTGGTCGGCACCAGCAGGATCAACGCCGAACAGGCAAAGGACGAGGCCACCAGCGCCGGCGTCGAAAATCCAGACGCGCGGTACAGGGGGATGTAGAGCTGCTGGATCGCGTCAAACAGCGGCAGGGTGACGAAGGCGTACAGCCCGATCCCGGCCTCCAAGGCGGCGTACCAGCGCAGGCCCGCCTCCTCGTGGCGGTCGATCAGCCGGCCAAACCACCAGCTCCCCAGCGCCAGCCCGCCGAAGAACACGGTCAAAACCGCGGCGACCGCGTAGACGGTGCTGCCGAACACCAGCAGGAGCTTGCGCAGCCACAGGACTTGATAGACAAGACCCGCAGCACCCGAGAGGAAGTAGCAGATAAAGATATTGCGGACGACGGCACGCAGTTCTGCGTCACGCGCCACGGTCATCGAGTGGACGGTTCGGTCAGGAGACCCTCGGTGGGACTGGACGCGCCGGCGTAGGGCTTCTTGGGAATTCGCCCGGCTTCATAGGCGAGCCGGCCGGCCTCAACCGCGAGGCGCATGGCATGGGCCATCTTCACCGGGTCCTTGGCGCAGGCGATCGCGGTGTTCATGAGGACCCCGTCTGACCCCAGCTCCATCGCGACCGCTGCATCCGAGGCGGTGCCGACCCCGGCATCGACGATGACCGGCACCGTGACCGCCTCGAGGATGAACCGGATATTCAGCGGATTGACGATCCCCTGCCCGGAGCCGATGGGTGCGGCCAGCGGCATGACGCAGGCGGCCCCCGCATCCTGCAGTTTCTTGGCCATGATCGGGTCATCGTTGGTGTACGGCATGACCACAAATCCGTCTTTGACCAGCACGCGGGTCGCCTCAAGCAGCGCTTCGGTGTCCGGCAGCAGCGTTTTGGGATCGCCGATCACTTCCAGCTTCACGAGGTGTGAGAGCCCGGCTTCACGCCCGAGTGCTGCGGTCCGAACGGCATCGTCGGCGGTGTAGCAGCCGGCGGTGTTGGGCAGCAGCGTG
>JACQHS010000031.1 GCA_016198915.1 Candidatus Omnitrophota bacterium | reverse complement strand
CTGTGCATCTGCGCCATATCCTTCGCGAGCCGGTCAATTTCCTTTTGGCGGTCTTCCACCGAACGGGAGAGGGCTTCTTGGGTGGCGGTCGCCTTGGCCAGATTCTCCAACGATCCCTCGAGCTCTTTGCGGATGCGCGTCAGCTCATCTTCCACGCGGCTTTTAGCCTGGTGAGTCTCCTCAAGCTGGGCCCTCAGGTCGTCCCGTTCCGCCAAGACGAGGACGAGCTCCCGCTCTTTCGCCTGCCGCTTCTCCCGCTCCTGCATCTGCAGCCAGATCGCCGCCGCCGCCACCGCCATGGACAGCGCGGCTAAGACGCCGAGCATGGGCACGAGCATCTTCCCGCTCTTCGACAACATTCCGTCGTGTATCCTCAACATGTCGGTGACTTTACCACACGCCTCCGAGGCTGTCAATCCGTTAGTTCGTCAAGAAATCGAGGGTTGAGATGACGTTCCAGCCAGCGACTCAGCACCCTCGATTCCCCCCCTGCCCTGCGGCTTCCTCGATCCAGCGCGGGAAGAAAGGGCAGCTGCCCGAGGAGCGGGACGCGTCCCATCCGTGCGAGGATCTGCGGGTTGGTCCGCTCGGCCAACCGAGCCATCGGCGCCCGCGGCGGCGGGCTGGCGGAGTTCAGGATCAGTCCCGCGACCCGCAGACCGCGCTGCCGCGCGCACGCGAGCGTCAAGAGGGTATGGTTGAGCGTGCCCAATGCCGGACGGGCCACGAGCACCAGCGGCAGGCCGAGCTGTTTCGCCAGATCGGCCACGGTCGCCCGCGGGCCCAGCGGCACGCATAATCCTCCCACCCCCTCCACGATGAGAAACCGATGGCGGGTGCGCAGCGTGTGGAAGGCGTCAAGGACGGCGTCCAGCCGGATGGGGGCGCGGGCCCGTCTCGCCGCGGTCCACGGCGCCAACGGCTCCTTGAAACAGACCGGGTTCATCAGCGGCCAGGGATCATCCACGCCCGCTGCCGAGGCGAGCCGTTTGGCGTCAGGAGACACCCAGCGGCCTGCCGTCCCGTTGGCCAAAAACCGTCCGCCGGTGGCGACGGGCTTCATCACGCCGATATCGAGACCGTGGTGACGGCCCCACGCCGCCAGCGCGCACGCGACGACCGTCTTCCCGACTCCGGTATCCGTACCAGTAATAAACAATCCTCGTACTTGTCGCATCCTTAGTAAGGAAAGCACCAAATTCCAAATCCCAAGCACCAAATAAGCACCAAGCTCCAAGCGCCAAATTCCAAACGTCGTGTTTGGTGCTTGGAATTTGGAGCTTGGAATTTATTTGGAATTTGGGATTTGGTTATTGGTGCTTTCGGATATCGCATTCCAGAAGGGCGTCAATGAGGGCGTCGATGTGGGCATCGGTATGCAGCGCGGTCACGCTCAACCGCAGCCTCGCGGTCCCCTTCGGCACGGTCGGAGGACGAACCGCCGGCGCCCACACCCCTCGCTCCCAGAGGCGGTGTGACGCCTCCGTGGCCCGCCGCGCGTCGCCGAGAATGAGCGGCACAATGTGAGCAACGCCGTGAGGAACCTGTGCGATCGCGGCAAGCCGCGCATGCAGGCGCGTCACCCGCTGCCTCAGCGCCTCGCGCAGCTGCGGGGACTCCGCCAGCACCCGCAGCGCTTCCGCGGCGGCGGCCGCAATCGGAACCGCCAGCGCGGTCTCATAGATGAACGTGCGCGCGCGGTTGTGCAGGATTTCGATCAACGCCCGCGGGCCCGCGAGGAAGCCGCCCTGGCATCCCAACGCTTTGCTGAGCGTCCCCATATAGAGGAAGCGGTCGTGGGAAATGCCGGCGGCTTCCGGTGTGCCCCGCCCGGTCGCGCCCAGGACGAACGCGCCATGAGCGTCGTCCAGATAGAGCATCGCGTCATAGCGCTCGGCGACGGCGAGGAGGACGTCCAGCGGCGGCTGATCCCCGTCCATGCTGAACACGCCCTCGGTCACGATCATCCGGCGACGGCAGCGCGAGGCGCGCGACAGCAGCGCGTCGAGGTGCTCTGGATCGTGATGACGGAAGACGCGGAAGGTCGCCCCGCTCGAGCGCGCGGCATCCAGCAGACTCGCATGCGCCAGGCGATCCACGAACACCGCATCCTGGCTGGAGAGCAGCGCGTGAAGCGTTCCGAGATTGGCCAGATAGCCGCTCGAAAAGACGAGCGCTCCCTCGGCATGAAACCAGTCGGCCAGCGCCTCTTCAAGCCGGCTGTGCCAGCGGGTGGTGCCGGCCAGCAGGCGCGAACCGCGCGCCCCCACGCCGTCGGTCG
>JACQHS010000029.1 GCA_016198915.1 Candidatus Omnitrophota bacterium | reverse complement strand
GACCTGAAGGAGCGCCTGCGCGGCATGGGCTCGGAGCCGCCGGGGATTCGGACGCCGGACCAATTTGCCGCCTTCGTTTCTTCCGAACTAAAGATCTATACAGAACTGGTAAAGCGGTCGGGCGCCAGGGTCGACTAGCCGACCGCGGCGCCTAGCCCGACTTCACCTACTCGCGCTGGGTTGCGGTTATTCTGGGGTGGTGTGATACGGTAAGTGCCTGTCTTTTCGTAGACGGGTGTGGCGGTAGCGCTTGTAGTGAAGACCTTGCCTCTTGCGCGTTGACGATGCGGGATCCGATACTCGCGCATGTTTTTGCGCGCGACGAGTCGCAAGAAGGACGGCAAGGCTCACCGCTACTGGAGCATTGTGGAGAATGCTCGGCGCAAGAACGGGCGCGTGGTGCAACGCCACGTGCTGTATCTGGGAGAGATCAACGACGCGCAACGCGCGGCCTGGTGCAAGACGATCGAGGTGCTTGAGCAGGGCGGCGCGCGGTCTTCGCAGATAGCGATCTTCCCCGAGGACCGGCCGGTGCCGCAGCTTGACTGTGCGGTGGTGCAGGTGCGTCTTGACCGGTTGCGCCTTGAGCGGCCGCGGCAGTGGGGTGCATGTTGGCTCGCGTTGGAGCTGTGGGGGTGGTTGCAGCTCGATGAGTTCTGGGCGCCGCGGCTACCCGCAAGCCGGGAGGGCACGCGGTGGCTGAACGTGTACAAGACGCTGGTGGTGTACCGCTTGATCGATCCTGGCAGCGAGTGGCGGCTGCACCGGCAGTGGTTTGCGAGTAGCGCGATCGGCGATCTGCTGGGCGAGGACCTGGCCGTGGCGCAGCCCAACACGCTGTACCGGTGTTTGGACTTACTGCTTGAGCACAAGCAAGCGCTATTCGGTTTCCTCAAGCAGCGCTGGGAGAGTCTGTTCGAGGCGAGATTCGAGGTACTGCTCTACGATCTCACCAGTACCTACTTCGAGTGCGATCCGCCGCAGGAGGGCAAGCGTCGTTATGGCTACAGCCGCGACAAGCGCTTCGACTGCGTGCAGGTGGTGATCGCTCTGATCGTCACCCCGCAGGGCTTTCCGCTCGCCTACGAGGTGATGGCGGGCAACACGGTGGAGAGCACCACGCTGGAGGCGTTTGTCCAGAGAATCGAGCGCCAGTATGGCAAGGCCGATCGAATCTGGGTAATGGACCGCGGTATTCCGACCGAGGCAGTGCTGGAGAAGCTGCAAAACCGCACGCCGCCGGTGCGCTACCTGGTGGGCACGCCCAAGGGACGCCTCAGTAGCTTGGAGCAGGCGTTCCTGGCGCAGCCTTGGGAACGGGCGCGTGAGCAAGTCGAGGTGAAGCTCTTGGAGCGCGATGGCGAACTGTACATCCTGGCCCGAAGCGAAGGCCGCGTGGATAAGGAACGCGGGATGCGCCGGCGAGCGCTCAAGCGCTTGGTGAAGCGCCTGCACGAACTGCAAGGCCAGAAGCTCACGCGCGACGAGTTGCTGCTGAAGCTCGGGGCGGCGAAGAAAGACGCGGGCAACACCTACGGGCTGGTGCAGATCGATCTGCCGCCCAGGAATCAGCCGCGCAAGACCCACAGCTTCACCTTCTTGCTTAACCGCGCGCGGCTCCGTCAGGTGCGCCGCCGCGAAGGCCACTACCTGCTGCGCTCAAACCTGAGCCAGGAGTCCCCGGCGAAACTGTGGCAGCTCTACATCCAGCTCACCGAGGTGGAGCAAGTGTTCAAGGAACTGAAGAGCGATTTGGCCATCCGGCCGATTCACCATCAGAAGGACGAGCGGATCGAAGCGCACATCTTCGTTGCCTTTACAGCCTACTGCCTGCAGGTGACGCTGAAAGCGCGCGTGAAGTCTTTGGCCACGGGGCTCACCCCGCGCGCGGTGCTGGAAAAGATGGCCGGCATGCAGATGGTCGATGTGCATCTGCCCACCACCGATGGGCGCGAACTCTTGCTCCGGCGCTACACCGAACCGGATGCCGATCAGCGCTTGCTGCTCACACACATGAGGCTGCAACTGCCCAAGCAACCTCAGCCAACGATCGTCTCGAGCGACCCTGCCGCCACTGTGGCAGCAAGCCCGGTGTAGTGCAGACCTTCGGGGGTCGCCTCGTGAACAATCAACGCCTTACCACCTCTTCGCCACGCGAGTTGGTGAAGTCGGGCTAGCCCT
>JACQHS010000028.1 GCA_016198915.1 Candidatus Omnitrophota bacterium | reverse complement strand
TGCCGCTGGAGGACCGCTACACGATGAGCAAGCAGGAGCTGACGGCCCGCATGACCGTGATGATGGGCGGCCGAGCGGCGGAAGAGCTCGTCTTCAGCGAGATCACCACGGGCGCGCAGAACGATATCGAAACGGCCACGGATCTCGCGCGCCGGATGGTGTGCGAGTTCGGCATGAGCGACCGCCTGGGGAACCTCACGTACGGACGGCGCGAGCGGCAGATGTTTCTCGGGCGGGATCTGTTCGAGGACCGCAACTACAGCGAGCAGACCGCGGTCTTGATCGACGAAGAGATCCGCCGTCTGGTCGACGCCTGTTACCTGCGCGCGCGCCAGGAGCTCACGGAGCACCGCGCCAAGCTTGATGCGGTGGCCAACACCCTTCTCGAGAAAGAAGTGCTCGACGGCGAAGAGGTCAGGCGGATTGCCGGGTTTCCTCCGGCGGCCGCGCATGCCTCGCCAGGCCCCTCCGGAAACGATCATCCTTCAACAGCCGCAGCCTAAGAGGTCTGTGATGGCTGTGTCCCGCCCGCTCGTGATGGGGGTCCTCAACGTCACGCCAGATTCCTTCAGCGACGGCGGGTTGTACCTCGACCCTGACGCAGCCGTGTCGCGCGCCGAGCAGATGGTTTCGGAGGGGGCCGACCTGATTGATGTCGGCGGGGAATCGACGCGGCCCGGCTCTGCGGGCGTCTCGCTTGAGGAAGAGCTGCGCCGGACGATTCCCGTCATCCGCCGGCTCGCCAAGGCTGTCCGCATTCCGCTCTCCATCGACACCTCCAAGGCCGACGTCGCGCAACGCGCGCTGGATGCGGGCGCATCCAGCGTCAACGATGTCACCGCTCTGCGCGGGGATCCGCGCATGGCCTCGGTCGTTGCGCGGCACCGGGCGGCCGTCATTTTGATGCACATGGCCGGCACGCCGCGCGCCATGCAGCGCCGGCCGCGCTATCGTGATGTGGCCCGCGAGGTCGCCGCATTTCTGATGCGCCAGGCGACACAGGCCCAGGCTGCGGGGATCAGCCGTTCGCGGATCCTGGTGGACCCCGGCCTGGGGTTTGGGAAGAGCGTGGCGCATAACCTGGCGCTGATGCGAGAGCTCCGGCGCTTCGTCGCGCTCGGATTTCCTGTCGTGATCGGGCCGTCGCGCAAGTCCTTCATCGGCAAGACGCTCGATGCCGACGTCGGCGACCGGCTGACCGGAACACTGGCCTGTGTCGCCAGCGCCTTTTGGCACGGTGTCGCCATGGTGCGCGTGCATGACGTGAGAGCCTGCGTGCAGCTGCTTCAGATGCTTGAAGCGATTCGAGGGACGCACCATGCGCCTTGGCGTCAACATTGACCACGTGGCAACACTGCGCCAGCAGCGCAAAGGCACGTTTCCGGATCCTCTGGAGGCTGCGCTGGTTTGCGAGCGGGCCGGAGCCTCCAGCATCGTCTGCCATCTGCGCGAAGACCGCCGGCACATCCAGGATGACGACGTCCGCCGCCTGAAGCGCGCGATTCATGTGCCGCTGAACCTCGAAATGTCGGTGGCCGAAGAGATCGTGCGCGCGGCGCTGTCCATCAGGCCGTCGCAGGTGACCTTGGTGCCGGAGCGCCGGCAGGAGTTGACCACAGAGGGTGGACTGGATGTGGTGCGGCTGACGCGGCGCTTACGGCCGCTCGTGGCCAAGTTTCAGGATGAAGGGATCAGCGTGAGCCTGTTCGTGGATCCTGACGGAGCACAGGTAGACGCGTCGCGAAGCGCCGGGGCGCGGATCGTTGAGCTGCATACCGGCCGCTACGCCCAAGCACGCACGACCGCAAGCCGCGAGCGAGAGTTGAACGCACTCATCCGCGCCGCCGAGCACGCGGCGTCCCTGGGGCTGGCCGTCGCGGCAGGACACGGCTTGGACTACGACAACATCGAGCCGATCACGGCGATCGCGCCCATCGAGGAAGTCAACATTGGCTTCTCCATTATCAGCCGGGCGGTCTTTGTCGGCCTGGAGCAGGCGGTGAAAGAAATGGTGGCGCATGTCGTCACACCTAGGCCCTATGCGGCAGCACCCGCGTAAGTCGAAGGCCCGGTTGCAGCCGCAGGCGATCGGGTGCGGCGTGGACGTCGTCGAGTTGAGCGTGTTTCGGCGGGCGCTGCGGCGCGGCGGTCGCGCCTTCCTGCGGCGGATCTTCACCGCGCAGGAAGAGGCGTATGCGCGACGCCGCAAACGGACCATGCTGCTGCACCTGGCCGGCCGATTCGCGGCCAAGGAAGCGGTGATCAAGGCGATGTCGCAGATCGACCCAAAGCGCCTGCTGGCGATGAACCAGATCGAGGTTCGCAACGACGGCCACGGCCGGCCGCACATCATTCTCCACGATCGCCCCCGGAGGCGGGTCACGGTGCACGTGAGCCTCTCTCACGTTAAGAGCGTCGCCGTGGCAAGCGCCATCGCGATCGGATGATCCCCTCAGGGCTGCTCCCCGTGCGCGCCGCCGGCGCGCACAAGGGCGACTTCGGGCGTGTGTTCCTGCTGGCCGGTTCCCGGGAGCTCAGCGGGGCCGCAGCCCTCTGCACGACCGGCGCACTGCGGGTGGGGGCGGGCCTGGTGACGCTGGGCTTGCCGAAATCGCTCCATGCGCCCATGGTCGAGAAGCTGACCGAGGCCATGTTCAAGGTGCTGCCGGAAACCAAGGACGGCACCCTGAACCCTCAGGCGCTGCCCGAGATCGTCAGCACCGTCGAGCGCATGGATGCGGTCGGCATCGGGCCCGGCCTCTCGCAGCATCCCCAGACGAAGGATCTCATCCGCCAGCTGCTGCCGAAGATCATGAAGCCGCTGGTCCTGGACGCCGACGGCCTCAACGCGCTGGCAGAGGATCTTGGGATTCTCAAGCAGCGGCTCTTGCCGATGATCGTCACCCCGCACCCGGGAGAAATGGGACGGCTCATCCGCCAGTCCGCGGATGACGTGCAGCGGGACCGCGAGCGCACCGCGGTGGAGTTTGCCAAGCTCTACAAGGCGATCGTCGTCCTCAAGGGGCATGGGACCGTCGTCGCGAGCTTTGAC
Organism: Candidatus Omnitrophota bacterium; assembly: GCA_016198915.1. Classification (GTDB taxonomy): domain Bacteria; phylum Omnitrophota; class Gorgyraeia; order Aquiviventales; family Aquiviventaceae; genus JACQHS01. Next base: position 1,547 of record JACQHS010000028.1, on the reverse strand, counting down.
GGGTCCGTCTACATTAATGAGACCGGTAATCCGGGCATGGCGTCTGGTGGGTTCGGCGACGTCCTCACCGGGATGATCGCCGGTCTTCTGGGGCAGAAGCTATCGCTCTTTGACGCCGCCCGCCTGGGCGTCTATTTGCACGGGCTGGCCGGCGATCTGGCAGCGAACGCGCAGGGTGAAGTTGGGTTGCTTGCCTCAGATTTAGCCGCTAGAATACCGGAAGCGATACGCCAATATCAGCAGTTAAAGGGAGAGAACCGTCTATAAAAGAATATCGGGACACTTCTATTTTTGCCATCGCGTTGCCCATCGCAAAAATAGAAGTGTCCCGGCAGTTCGTGCCGGTGTAGCTCAGTTGGCAGAGCAGCTCTTTTGTAAAGAGCGGGCCGGGGGTTCGACTCCCTCCACCGGCTTTCTTGACATAGCGAGCGACTAAGGGCAGGTACCTAAGCGGCCAAAAGGACCACGCTGTAAACGTGGCGGGTTAACACCCTTCCCAGGTTCGAACCCTGGCCTGCCCACCATTTTCCCGCGCCGGAAGGGCGCGGGAAAATGATCCTGAGCGCGGCCGATGTCGGCGAGGCCGCGCGAAGGACGACCCTGCGGGTATAGCACAGTGGTAGTGCACCAGTTTTCCAAACTGGCTACGCGGGTTCGATTCCCGCTACCCGCTGTTTTCGTTCTGTGATGGGAAACGAACCCGGCGCTGATGGTTCGACGACCGAGCCGGGGGCCCCGCCGTAAGGCGGGGTGGCGAGGAAGTGCCGGCGCACGATGGGGCGCCGGCGTCCCTCTCCCCGCTTGTACTTCTCAATTCGCCCGCCATTTTTCGGCCCTGAAGGGGCCGAAAAATGATCCCGAGCGCGACCGGAATCAGATAGGTCGCGGCGAGGGACCACAAACCGAGCGAAGCGAGGCCTCCCCCCTAGAAAGTCCTTCAAACCCCACAAGAACGTAAATTGTTGTTGACAAAATAAGGCTATGGGACTACAGTTAATGTTTACGTTCTCCGTTTCCCCGTCGTTCCTACGCTTGTTCAAACGCGAGACAACACAGGACGTTGATGAGGGGGGTGACTGTCGTGACACGCATCATGAACGTGGATGAGGTGGCGCGGTATCTCGGGGTGGTCCCGGATACCATCTACCGGAAAGCCCGCCGGGGCGAGATCCCCGCGGTGAAAATGGGGAAGGTCTGGCGGTTCCCCAAAGAGACGCTCGACAAGTGGTTGAATGACGCAGCCCTGGAAATGGTGAAAAGAAGTTGACAACCGCGTATTTTCTGCAATACTTAGGGTTTACGTCAATTGACAGTTGAGGTTGCGGACCGGTGCATGGGTAGGTGGAATCACGCGGCGAGGGCGCGCACGGCGTTTCGGACATGTCAGGAGGAAGAACGGCAGGCGGTTTCCAGCGGTCTTCCGGCCACTGCGAACAGCAGTGGCTTTCTTGCTGGAGTAGCTCAGTTAGTAGAGCACGTCCTTGGTAAGGACGGGGTCACGGTTGCAATTCCCGTCTCCAGCTTCGCAGTCACCCACGCGATCTACT